>NZ_JBHVJT010000011.1:74400-127852 GCF_042798815.1 Kitasatospora sp. NPDC057738
GGGGTGTAAGGAAGGCGTTGTTGCAGGAGTAGCCACCGTTACCCATACCACCCCCGCCAGATGGGAAGCGGGGGCCGGGCGGAGGGGGGCAGGGGCGCGCCATCGACCACGCGCGGGCGCGGCGGACGGACCCGGGGTCCGGTCCTGGTGCGGGCGCCGCGGAACGGGCCCGCCCGCACCAGGACCTCGGGCTCAGGCCTCCACGCCGTAGTACTGGGCGAGGAACCCGATCACGTCGTCCGCGTGCGGGAGCAGCTCGGGCAGCTCCCGGGCGAGCGTCGTGCGGGTGGCCTCGGCCAGTTCGGGCAGTCCGGTGGCGGCGGACTTCACGTACGGGTCGAGGCGGCGGACGAGTTCGTAGTTGCTCTCCACGTCCAGCTGTCGCATGGCCTTCTCCAGCGCCGGCGCGTCGGCCGGCGGGATGTCGGGCAGGACCCGGCTGACGAAGGTGACCCGGTGCAGGACCCGCCAGCACGGCGGCTTGCGGTCGGCCTGTCGGGCCTGGCGCAGCGCCGCCGCGTTGGGGTCGTGTCCGTTCTCCAGCCAGACCGGGTCGACGACCTTGTGGAAGAAGCTGTCGAAGTGTTCGCTGTCCTCCCCGAGGTAGAAGCTGAGGAAGCGGTAGGCGTCCACCTTGCCCGGCACCTTGACGGGGTTGCCGTCCCGGTCGAAGACCGGGTTGCGGTCGGTGTCGTAGCTCTGCAGGTTGCCGCTGGGCGCGACCTCCACCTCCAGTCCGAAGGAGCGGGTGGCCTCCTTGCCCCGGGCCCGGGTGGCGGTCATCCCGCCGCCCACGGAGGCGTCGAGCTGGGCGCCGACGCCGATGCCGGCGATCTGGAAGGAGGTGCCGATCGAGGTGCCCACGGAGCCGGAGAGCGAGTACGAGCCGGCCGTGGTCTCGCTGACCACGTCGGTGGTCTCGGTGGTCTCGGCGAAGAAGCCCCCGGCGGCCGTCCACACGTAGGTGTTGACCAGGTCGCGCCGGGAGAAGCCCTGTCCGGTGGCGCTGTCGGCGGTGTCCCGGCCGCGGGCCGGCGAGGCGTCCGCGCCGATGGCGCCGCCGAGCACCCGGCCGGCCCGCTGGGCGAGCGGGTCGGGGGCGTGGGTCTCGGTGGAGACGCTGTCGTAGTAGCTGTGCAGGCGCTGCTGGTCGCGCTGGATGCGGCGCTTGAGCGCGTACGCCTCGCGGGGCTTGAAGTAGCTGTACTCGCCCCGTTCGCGGGCGCCCCGGTAGTCCGGGTCGGCGACCTTGCCGCGTTCGTCGAAGCCGACGGTGCCGTCCAGGGTGCCCTGCTTGGTGTAGCGCGGGTTGATCGGGAAGGGGACGACGTTCCAGTCCTTGGGGATGTCCGGGTTGGGCTGGATGCGGTAGGCGACGAGGGAGCCGGTGTGCGCCAGGCGCAGCGCGAAGACGTCGGCGGTCTGCGACTGGACGACGGCGAAGCCGGTGTTGGCCGGGACGTACCGCCGCCCGGCGGTGGGGTTGAGCACCCGGCCCGGGTCCTCCCAGTGGCCGGTGAGCGCGACCTTGGTGGTCCGGGCGGTGTTCTCGCCCTGGGAGACGGAGGTGTCCTCGGCCCAGCTGTTGGAGAACTCCAGGTTGCCGCGCACGCTCGCCGAGACGCCGCCCTTGGCGATGGACTTGGCGATGCCGAAGCCGAGCGGGGCGGTGATCATCCAGACGTCGACGTCGACCTCGTTGGAGAGCGCGAAGCCGAAGGCGGCGTCCACGCTGCGCTCCTTGGCGGAGGACAGCGAGCGGACGACCTGTTCGGCCTCGGTGAGTTTGACGGTGGAGGCGCCCTCGAAGGTGTCGCCGCCGGGGTCGGTCAGGCCCGCGGTGAGGTTCTCCGAGGGGATCGGCGGGGCGCCCTCGACGTAGCCGATCAGCTGGGGGTCGAACTGGATCTGGCTGACCCATTCGCTGACCAGTTCGCCGACCTTGTAGCCGGTGATCAGGTGCCAGCGGCCGTCCTGGAGGTAGCTGTAGGCGCGCTTGAGGACGCCGAACGCCTCGCCGCGCGAGCCGTACTGCATGTCGGCGTACTCGGCGACGGCCGGTGCGGCGCCGATGCTCTGGTGGAACGGGGTGCGCAGGCCGGCCAGGGCGGAGCGGACCTGGGCGGCGTCGTTGGAGACCGGCGCGCTGGACAGCACGGTGCGCGGGCGGGTGGCCTCCGGGCCGAGTTCCAGGTGGTTGCCGCGCAGGCCCTCGTCGCGGACCTGGGCGGCGCCCGCCTCGGTGGAGTCCCGGTCGAACGGCCAGTAGGCGACCAGGTCCTCCTTCTCGCCCTTGAGCCGGGTGAACAGGTTGTCCAGCAGCTGCTCGTGGGTGCGGGCGGTGCGCCAGATCCGCACCTCCTCCAGCACGCCGGCGAACGCCTCGGCGGGCTTGCCGTCCTTGAGCACGGCGCCCAGGGTCAGCTGCGGGTCGCCGGCGGCGGCGAAGGCGGTGGTGTCGGGCAGGCCAGGGGTGCCGTCCGGGTCGCAGGCCACGGCGACGCCGTTGCGGTACAGGCGGAAGACGCTGCCGCGCGGGTCGGGGTTGCGCACCCAGCGGGCGCCGCGCAGTCGGGCCGGGTGCGAGCCGGTGGCGTCGGCCGTGGTGCCGCCCGCGTTCTCCTCGAAGCGCCAGTGCGCGACCAGGCCGCGGTCGCGGGCGGTGACGGGGGTGCCGAGCCGGGCGGCGTCCCGGGCGGCGCCCCAGATCCGGACCTCGGCGAGCACCCCGGTCAGCTGCTGGACGGTGGCGCCCTCGCGGGCCCGGCCGAGCTCCAGCGGCGCGTCGTTGCCGCGCGGCCCGGAGCCCTCGTAGCGGCCGGCGCCGATCTCCCGGCCGTCCAGGTGGAAGCGGATGTCCTGCCACTCGCGCACGGCGAGCGACTCGACCAGCTCGACGCTCCGGGTGACCGGCTTGCCGTCGGCGCCGGTGGCGGTGATCTGCTGGGTGCCCTTCTGCTCCTGCATGGAGCGGCCGCCCTTGCGGACCACGGCGATGCGGTGGAAGCGCCCGGCCGTCACGCCCTCGGTGGAGGTGAAGCGCACGGCGCGGCCGTCGGGCTCCTCGAAGGCGAACTCCAGCCGCCCGTCCGGGAGGACGGCCAGCCGGTACGGCACGCTGCCGCCGACGCCGTCGGCGGTGCGGCCCTTGGAGAGCAGGCCCTGGGTCTCGCCGAGCCGGTCGACGCGGGCGAACACCTCCAGGGTCAGGTCGTCGGCGATGTCCAGCGCGTCGTCGTCCGGGACTTCGAGGTGGGCGTCGCCGGTCAACTCGACTGCCCAGGACTGCTGGTAGGCCAGGGCGAGGTGGCTCCACTCGCGCAGCGGGAAGGTCTCCCGGCTGACCACCCGGCGGTCGCCGACGGCCGCGACGGCCCGGTAGCCGCCGTCGGCGACCGGTGAGCGGGCCGGGACGGGGGTCGGCATGCCGCGCAGCTCGGCGTCGCGGTTGTTGCCGGAGCGGTCGGCCAGGACGGGCTGCGCACCGGAGGCGGGCGCGGAGTACGTCCAGTAGCCGAGCAGTCCGGACTCGGTGCCCTTCAGCCGCTTCCCCTGGTCGGCCCGGAGCTCGTCCCCGCCGCGGGCCCTGGACCAGAGCCGGACCTCGTCCAGCCGGACGGAGGCGAACTCGCGGGGCCAGCAGAGCACGGTGCCCAGCGAGAGGCGGCCCTGCCCGCGGTACGGGGCGTTGGCGGTGCGCCGGGCGATCTCCCGGCCGTCCAGGTGGATCACCTGCTGGCGGGTCTCGCGCTGGAAGACGCAGGCCCAGTGGTGCCACTTGGTGTCGCCGAACACCTGGGTGGTGTCCAGGTCGTCGCCGTAGAAGGCGAAGGTGAAACGGCCGTTCGAGCGGAAGCCGATGTGCAGGCTCTCGTCGGCCCGCCCCTGGTCTCCGCTGTGGCCGAGCACGAAGTGGTCCCGGGAGTCGATCATGGTGCGCTGGGCCCAGAACTCCACCGTGAAGTCGCCGTCGCCGAAGCCGAAGGCACCGGGCACCACCGCGGCGTCGTCCGTGCCGTCGAAGACCAGCCCGGACGTCCCCCGGGTGCCGAGCAGCCCGAGGCCGTACGGGGTGTCCCCGGCGTTGGCGTGCAGCAGCCGCACCGGCCCCTCGACCCGCTCCGGGTTGATCCAGGCCTCCAGGGTGAGGTCGCCCGGGGTCGTGGCCCGGGGCAGCTGCCCGGCGGGCAGGGCGAGGAAGCGGCCCTTGCCGTCGAAGGCGTAGGCGCGGCCCGGCATGTCGGCCCGCCAGCGCCCGCTGTGGCCGCGCACCAGCCCGTCCGCGCTGCCCAGCGGCAGTTCGGCCAGGCCGCCGGGGTCGACGGTGATCAGCCGGGAGCCCTCGGCGAGGGTGCTGCCGGGCTGCGAGGACTCGGACCAGCGGTGGTCGTAGCGCACCCGCTGCACGCTCATCCCGGGCGTCAGCAGGGTCGGCTCCGCACCCGCGCCCAGGCGCAGCGACTTCGACCCGGCCGGGTGGCTGCCGTCGAAGCGGAAGCCGTGGCCGCCGACGGTCACGAAACCGGGGCCGGCCAGCGGGGCGAGGGTGCCCTCGGTGAACTGCACCACGTCGCCGTCGATCCGCAGCACCGTGCCGATCGTGACGGGCTGCTCGGCCGCGCCGTTCACCACCGCGGCGAAGTCCTCGGCCCGGCGCGGCAGATGGGACCACTTCTCGGTCTGCCCGTCGTGCCGGATCGTCAGGGTGACCTGCGCCGGCCCGTCCCCGGCTTCGACGGTGATCCCGGTCGGGCCGAGATCGGTGGCCGCGTCCCGGGCCGTGAAGGAGACCGTCCGTCCGCCGGAGGGCAGCTGCCGGGAGGAGCGCAGCACCTGGGTGTCGTAGTAGGCGGCGAAGAACTGGCCGTTCCCGCCCCGGAAGTAGAGCACCACGTTGCCGGTGGCGCTGTCCAGCAGGAACGGGCGGTCGGCGGCGCGGGCGAAGCCCAGCAGCGCGCCGGACCCGCTCAGCCCGGTGCGGTCGACGGTGAGCTGGGGCACCGGCAGGGCGATGTCGTCGGATCCGCGCACCCCGCCGGTGAGCCGGCCCAGCTCCTCCTGCTTGGCCGCGAGTCCGGCCTGCTGGGCGGCCAGGTCGCGGCGCAGCTGGGCGAGCCGGTCCTGCTTGACGGCGAGCAGTTCCAGGCGCCGGCCGAGTTCGGAGATCCGCTGGTTCAGCCGGTCGGTGGCGGGGCTGGTCCTCAGCGAGCTGTCGATCCGCTCCAGGGCCAGGACGCCCTCGCCGGAGGCGTTCGCCGTCGAGTAGTCGTACTGGACGATGCGGTCGCCCTGACTGTCCCGGGCGGCGACCAGCCTGCTGCTGCGGCGCACCACCAGGCCGGTGCCGTTCCAGGTGTCGAGCGCGAAGTGGGTGGAGTCGTTGTCGGCCTCCCGGTCGTACTGGATGATGCGGGCGTCGTTGCCGGTCTCACGGCCCGCGACGTTCATGTCGAGCCCGGAGTTGGCGTTCCGGACGAAGTAGCAGGTGACGCCGTTGAGCGTGGTGCCGGTCGGCTCGAAGGTCCAGATCGTCGACGCGGCCTGCCGGTCGGCGGTGCGCACCAGCGGGGCGACGGCGTCCTTGCGGTTGCCGTCCACCGCGAGGTACTGGTCCTTGCCGTCCCTCTGCAGCTTGAACCGCAGCCGGTAGCGCCAGTTGGTGACGTCGTTCTCCAGCGTGGCGCGCGCCTCGGCCCGCTGGCGCTCGATGTCCGGGATCTCCGCGGTCTCCAGCTGGAGGCGGGTGATCTCGGCCTCGGTGCCCGCGATGTCCCGGGTCAGCCGGGCCACCTGGGCGTCCACCTCGCCGGCCGCCTCCACGTTCCCGCTGGACTCCGGAGCGGCCAGCACCGGCAGGGCCAGTTCCTCCGGGACCTGCGCCAGCCGGCCGTCCCGGCCCACGCCCAGGTCGACGGTGGCGACGTAGGCCTCCTCGGTGGCGGCGCCGGTCACCGGGTCGGGCCCGCCGGTGGTGCAGGCGAGCAGCACCCTGGCCTGGCGCTTGACCGGCTTGGCCGTCCGCTCGTAGCCGGCCGGCGCGGTCTCCTGCTGGTGGTGCAGCAGCGCGGACAGGCCGGAGACCACCCGGCGCCCGGTGAAGGCGAAGCTGCTGCGGCTCACCCCGGGGTCCTCGCCGACCGGGGCCTCGGAGGTGACCCAGGCGGGTCCGCCGCTCAGCGCGGCGTGCCGGGCGTGGTCGGTCTGGTCGTGCAGCGTGGCGCCGGAGCCCTCGTCGAAGCGGTAGTAGGCGGCCAGGCCCGGCTCGTTGCCGATCAGGCGCCGGCCGCGGTCGGCGGCGATCTCCGCACCGCCGCGCGGGCGGAGCCAGATCCGCACCTCGTCCAGTTCCGCGCGCCCGAACGACCGCGCACCACGCCCCAGGGTGAGCCCGCCGAGGCCGGCGTACGGCATGTCCGTGGTGCGGCGGCCGAGTTCGACGCCGTCGCGGTAGACGATCTGCTCGCGGGTGTCCCGGACGAAGACGCAGGCCCAGTGGTGCCAGTCGGTGTCCGTCCAGCGCTGCGGCAGGTCCAGGTCGTCGTGGAAGAAGGCGAAGGTGAAGGTGTCGTCCGGGCGGAAGCCGATGTGCAGGGTGCGCAGCCGGACCCCCTTGGAGGCGCCGTGGCCGATCAGGAAGTCCTCGCGGCCGCCGGTGGCGGTGCGCCGGGCCCAGAACTCCACCGTGAAGTCGCGGTCGGCCAGGTCGAGGGCGCTGCTCGGCAGTTCGGCCACGTCGTCGACGCCGTCGAAGCGCAGCGCCGTCCCGGCGCGGCCGCCCTCGCCCGCCGCGGGCACCAGCGGCCTGCCGGTGAACGGGCAGGTGCCGGGCGCGCCCTCGTGGACGGCGCTGCGGTAGCGCGGGTCGGGGCTGGTCCAGGCCTGGGTGCCCTGGGTGTTGAACAGGCCGTCCCGGCTGCGCTCGACGCTGAAGCCGTCGATCCGGCCGGTGGCGTCGTTGTGCGCGAAGACCTGCCAGCGCTCCCGGCCGTGCACGGCGGTGGGGACCAGCAGGGCGGTGAAGCGGCCCTCGGAGAGGTTGCGGACGAAGGACAGTTCCTGGGTGGGCTCGACGAACGGCTGCCCCTCCATGTCCTGGGTGCCGAGGCTGTCCTTGGCGGAGTCCGGGCGGCCCTTGTGCCGGCTGCGCCGGTAGCGGACCTCCAGCACCGGCTTCAACTCGCCGCCGGCCAGGACGAAGCGGTCGCACAGCAGGGTGGCGTCGACCACCGGGACCTTGGCCTCGCCGCCCTTGGCCAGGTGGTCGGTACGCGCCGGGTCGCCCGAGGAGCCGGCGCCGTCGGCGAGCCGGAACACCGCGTCGGGGTGGTCGGCGCGCACCGACTGGCGCAGCACGTACAGGTGGGTGCCGTCGGAGAGGACGTGGAAGGGGGCGGCGGCGCCGAGCCGCGCGGTGCTGGACAGGAACCGGTCCAGTTCCTGCTCGTCCAGCCGCTCCGCCGCGTCCGCCTCGACCCGCCCGCCGCGCTTGACGACGGGCATCCGCACCGTGCCCGCCACCGCGTAGCCGACCCGCGCCACCTCGGAGGGGAAGCGCAGTTGCAGCGGGTCCTCCGACCAGTACGCCGCGTCGGCCTCGCCCTTCGCCTCGTCGTGCTGCGACAGGTCCAGGACGCTGTAGACGATGCGCCGTTGGTCGTCCATCGCGAACGCGACCGTGCTGCCCTGGTGCCGCACGGTCGTGGTGTGCACGTAGGCGCGGTCGCTGTAGACCTTCGCCAGGTGCTGCGTCTCCGTCAAGCTTCCACCTCACACCCGGTGGCCGCGGGGTCACCGGCGGCCACACGATCAACACGGATCGTGTCCACGCTCTCACCGGCCGTGACGGTCCATCAAGATGCTTTCGCGCCATGACACACGGGTGATCACGCCACCGCTCTTCCACCTCTCGAACGGGAAGTCGAATCACCGCTCGTCGCCCGCGGCGCGCGACCGCGGAGGGCGGGCCCCCGCCCCGGGATTCCGGAGCGGGGAGCCCGCCGGCCGGACGGCAGGCATCAGGCGTCAGGCATCAGGCACCGGGCGTCAGGCGCGGCAGGTCCCGGTGGACCAGTCGACGGTCGCGGCGGCCTGCGAGTACTGCCACTCGGGCCCGAGCAGGTCGCGGTCGAGCTGCGCGGCCGCGTCGCGGCTCTCGACGATGTAGCCGAAGTCCTGCAGCCAGGCCGGGTACAGGTTCTTCGAGCCGATGTAGAAGGCCGAGTCGTCGACCGAGACCAGCTTGTGGTGCAGCGCGTACGGGTGCCCGTCGGCCCAGGTGGCGGTGGGGGCGGCGCGGAAGGAGGCGAGCTGGAGGTTGCCGCAGAGGGCCGCGGCGGCCTTGCCCTGGTCGCCGGTGAGCGAGGTGAGCCGGGCCTTCAGGACGTCGCTGATCTCGGCGAGGGACTTCATCTGCGAGTAGCCTCCGCTGCCCACGGTGCCCCGGTTGGCCGGGTCGCTGACCACGATCCGCACCTTGACGCCGGCGGCCAACTTGGCGGCCAGCGTGTCGTAGAGCCGGGAGTCGTAGCGCGAGAGCGGCGGACAGGTGCCGTTCAGGTCCTGCTGGGAGATCTCGACGTGCCGCTGGGCGCTGCCGACCAGGGCGCGCAGGGCGTTCTCCTCGGGGTTGACGGTCTCGTAGTCGCGGTCGGCGTTGGTGTTGTCGTGCAGGGTCAGCGGGCCGCACTTGGCGTCCGCCGCCCCGGGGACGGGACCGGGCTGGTAGCGGGAGGAGGGGTCCGCGTCCTTGATGCCGACGCCGAGGCCGCCGACGGCTATCACCGGGACGTTCCCGGCGGCGGGGGCGGGCGGGTTGAGCTCGCGTTCGATCGAGGGGCGGCAGGCGCCACCGTCCGAGGAGGCGAACCACGCGTTGTCGAGCAGGCCGGTCCGGCCGCAGGTCCACTCCCACAGGGTGTCCAGGTAGCGGCCGGCGGAGGTCGCGGCGGGGCCGGTGAGCGCGAGGTCGACGTCCGAGACGGGGTGCGCGGTGTCGAGGTAGTCCTTGCTCCAGCCGTTGATGCCGCCGGTGAGGACGGTGCGCCCGTCGACCACCAGGAGCTTGGAGTGGTTCCAGGAGAAGGCGGTGCGCGAGGCGGTCATCGAGGCGATGTTGAGGCTGACCGAGGAGGCGGCCGGTCCGAGCTCGGCGACCAGCTCGTCCCGGTAGCGCGACGGCAGCACGTTGGCATTGTACAGCGGCGCCGCGCCGACCAGGATGCGCACGACCGGGCGGTGCCCGGCGGCGACCGAGGCCTTGAGCCCGGCGACCAGGGCCTCCTCGAATCCGCCGTCGGGGAACGGCGCGAGGCTGGAGACGTCGACGGTACGGGTGGCGGCGGAGACGTCGGCGGTCATCTTCGCGAGCAGCGCGCGGGTGCCGGGCCGGTCGGCACAGGTGGCGTCGCCCCAGCAGGCGGGCGTCTGGAACAGCCAGCCGGCGGGGCCGCCGGCCCGGTCGGCGCCGGCCAGGGCGTTGCCGTCGGTGCGCTGCCAGACCGTGCCCTCCAGGCCGGGCGACACCTGGCGCAGCACCCGCTCGACGGCGTCGAGGTGGGCGGTGTCCGTGCCCTGCGCGGGCGCGGGGTCGGCGTGGGACGGCGCGGCCGGCAGGACGGTGAGCAGGGTGCTGGCCGCGACGGCGGCGAGGGCACCGCGCAGAGCGCGGCGGGGTCGGCGGGAGCCGGGACGGTACACGTGAGGATCCTTCAGAACATGGCAGGCGTCGTGCTGTTCGCCTACGAGACACCCAGAGACTACCGGCTGGTAACAGGCCGTCAAACTTGGGCATGACAAGAGCGTGGACGGGGCCGGCCGACCCCGGCGGGATCCGGCCCACGCCCCTGAGCTGCACCGACGCCGCCGGCCGAGCAGCCGAGCAGCCGTCCGGCAGCTGTTCGCCGCCCGGGGAGATCACGCCGCGGGCGGCGGTCGGCGCGCAGCGCGGTCCGGCCCGGCCCGGCCGACGGAGGAGCACGGACATGCCGCCGCGCCGTTGCTGGAGGATCATGAAAGCAGTGGACGCGCCGGTCTCCGCGCCTCCCCGGATCCGCCGATTCACCGAGTCGCCGAGTCGCCGATTCACCGATTCACCGATCCACCGATCCACCGGATCCGCCGAGCCTGTCGGTCCGCTGCCAGGCCTCACCTCCTGGAGGTCCCCGTGAACAGCTCACCCGCGTCAAGTCCCGCCGGGCCGATCGTCGTCGGTACGGACGGCTCGGAGCACGCCCGCAGGGCCGTGCTCTTCGCCCTTCGCGAGGCACAGCTGCGGAGAGTGGGCGTACGGGCCGTCTGCGCCTTCGGCGGCCGACACGCCGATCCGCCGGACCGGGCCATGACGGGCTGGTTCCGCCCGAGCGGCGATCCGGAGCCGCATCTGCACGACGCCGTCGCCCGGGAGGTGACGGACCTGGTCGAGGAGCTTCGACAGCAGGTCGGCGAACCGTACGTCGAGGTCGAGGTGCGCTGCGAGCACGGCCGCCCGGCTCAGGTCCTGCTGGAGGAGAGCCGGGACGCCGGCCTGCTGGTGGTGGGCACCCGCGGTGCCGGCCGCTGGGGCCGGCTCGCCCTCGGCTCGACCAGCACCGAGATCGTCCACCACGCCCACCTCCCCGTCGTCGTCGTACCGCCCGAGCCCGGCACCGCGCCCGGGTGAACCCCTGCGCCCGGCGTCCCGTCGAGGGCCCGCACACGTGCGCCGGGGAAGGCCGGCGTCTCCGTGGTCACCGTGCGCGGGGTGGCGTTCGCCGGGTCGCGGAGCACCCGGTGCGACCGCCCCGCCACGAGATCGATCCCGCCCGCGGCCGTCACGCCGGACGGCGAGGCGCTGCCCGCCTTCCAGGACACGCGGGTCGGCACCGGCACACCAGGTGTCCGTCCGGTCAGCCGGGGACGGTGGCGCCGCCGCGTTTCCCGCTCGCCGCCACCGCGGCCGGGCCCGTCGTCCCGGGCACCGCGCGCCAGGCGCGGGCGGCGAGTACACCGGAGGCGAGGGCCACGGCGCCGAGGGCGACGGAGGCCGCGGTGAGGCCCAGGGTGGCGCCGAGCCAGCCGGCCAGGGGGTAGGTGAGCAGCCAGCAGCCGTGGGAGAGGGAGAACTGGGCGGCGAAGACGGCGGGAAGCTCCTCGGCGGCCACCGAGTCGCGCAGGACCCGGCCGGTGGGGGTGAGGATCAGCGAGCCGACCGCGCCGAACGCCGCCCAGACGGCGAGCAGGACGGGCCAGCGCCAGGCGCCCGGCCCGGCGGCGGTCAGCGCGGCGAGCAGGGCGAAGAGGCCGACGATGCCGAAGGCCGCCGGGAGCATGACGGTCCGGTCCGGCAGCCGGTCCAGCACCCGGGGCAGCAGCAGCGCCACGACCATCGACCCGGCCCCGTAGGCGCCGAGCGCGATCGGGACGTCGGTGGCGGGGCGGCCGAGCGGGCCGCGGACGTAGACGACGGTGTTGACGATCACCATCGCACTGGCCGCGGCCGCCGCGAGGTCCAGGGCGAGCATCGCGCGCAGCCGGGGCACGGCGAGGAACAGCCGGGTGCCGCGGACGGACCGGGCGAGGACGCCCCCACCGGGCCGCGCCCGGTCCCGCTTCGACCGGTCCCGCTTCGACCGGACCGGCTCCGGGCCGCCCTGCCCGACCGGCTCCGGCCGGACCCGCTTCGGCAGGGCGGCGGAGAGCACCAGGACGGCGGAGGCGAGGAACCCGGCGGCGGTGCCCCAGAACAGCCAGTTGTAGCTGATCAGCGCGAGCAGGGCGGCCGCGAGCACCGGGCTGACCAGGCTCTCGGTGTCGTAGGCGAGCCGGGACAGCGACAGGGCGCGGGTGTACGCGCGCTCCTCGGGCAGCACCTCGGGGATCACCGACTGGAAGGCCGGGGTGAAGGCCGCCGAGGCGGATTGCAGCACGAAGATCAGGACGTAGACCTGCCACACCTCGGTGACGAAGGGCAGGGTGAGGGCGACGCCCGCCCGGGTGAGGTCGGAGGCGGCCATCAGGCGTCGGCGCGGGATGCGGTGGGCCAGCGCGGTGACCACCGGGGCGATGCCGACGTACGCGAGCATCTTGATCGCCAGTGCGGTGCCGAGCACCGATCCGGCGTCCGCTCCGGCGAGGTCGTACGCGAGGAGGCCGAGCGCGACGGTGGCGAGGCCGGTGCCCACCAGGGCGACGATCTGGGCGGCGAACAGGTGCAGATAGGTGCGGTTGCGCAGCACGGACAGCATGGAGGACCCCGCTCGGACTGGGCGCGGCAGGACGACACGACCAGGATAGGTCAACATGTGCACGCATGTGCACATGTTGACGAAAAGGCGGCCCGCACCCCGGAGGGCACGGGCCGCGGAGCCGGAGGGTACGGGTCAGTCGTGCGGGGGGAGCTCGCCGAGCTGGTGGTCGGCGACGCTCAGCGCCTCGTCGACCAGCCGGCGCAGGTGGCCGTGGCGCAGCGCGTAGACGACGCGCCTGCCGTCCTTGCGGGTCGTGACCAGGCCGGCCAGCCGGAGCTTGCCGAGGTGCTGGCTGACCGACGTCCGGGGGGCCCCGGTCGCCTCGGTCAGCGTGGTCACGTCGGCTTCACCGGCGCTCAGCCGCTGGAGCAGGGCGAGCCGGGTGCGGTCCGCGAGCAGCGCCAGGATGCCGGCCGCGGCCTCCAGCCGCTCGTCGTCCCGATGCTCCTGCGCATGGTGTGCACCTGATATCCGAAGGCTCCCGCTCATGGCGCCATCGTAGGGCCCCGGGCCGGCCTGCCGAAGCGCCGCGACACCGGCCCGGGCACCGCCCGGCCGGAGGGGCCGCCATGGGCTCCTCCGGCCGGGTCGTCGTCTCACGCGGTCACGAGCTCACGCGATGACGAGCTCGCGCGGTCACGAGCTCACGCGTTCATGCCCCACAGGAAGCCCGGCACGGGCGTGTAGCGCACGTACGGACTCCACTCGTCGCCCGGCGGGCAGGGGGTGGGCGGGCACGGCGGCGGCGGGCACTTGCTGTCCTCCACCGTGATCGCCACGCACGGGCAGTCCTTGCTCAGCCCGACCTCGGTCACCGGGTGCTGCGGCAGGCTGTAGCCCTCGGGCGCGGAGACCTCCTGCCAGTAGTACGTGCCCAGCGGGAGACCGCTCGCGGAGCAGACACCCGACGCCGGCGTGACGCACGGGGAGCCGACGGCCGTGTCGGGGTTGGCCCCGGAGGTCTGCAGACCGGGCACGCCGTTGCTCTCGCGCCACAGCTGGAAGACCGCGCCCGCCAGCGGCCGGCCCGTACCGGCGTCGACCTTGGTGACGGAGGTCGACCCGTTCGGGGCGGGCGTCCTCCCGTCCCGGACGGTCACCTGGATGTTCTGCCCACCGGTGTCGAGGACCACCGTCGTCACCGCGGGCCGCGGCAGGTCGTAGCCGGGCGGAGCCGCCGTCTCCTGCCAGTAGTACGTCCCCAGCGGCAGGCCGTCCGCAGAGCAGACGCCCGACGCCGGCGTGACGCACGCGGAGCCCACGGCGGTGTCGGGGTTGGCCCCGGAGGTCTGCAGACCGGGCACGCCGTTGCTCTCGCGCCACAGCTGGAAGGAGGCACCCGCCAGCGGCTGCCCGGTGGCGGAGTCGACCTTGGTGACGCCGGTGGTACCGGTGGGAGCGGTGGTCTGGGTGTCGGCGACGCCGACCGGGGTGTGCTGCCCGTTCATGTCCAGCACCACGGTGGTCACGTTGAGCTCGGGCAGCTCGTACCCGTCGGGCGGCGAGACCTCCTGCCAGTAGTAGGTGCCCAGCGGCAGGCCGTCCGCCGAGCAGACGCCCGACGCCGGGGTGACGCACGGGGAGCCGACGGCCGTGTCGGGGTTGGCCCCGGAGGTCTGCAGACCGGGCACGCCGTTGGTCTCGCGCCACAGCTGGAAGACCGCGCCCGCCAGCGGCTGCCCCGTACCGGCGTCGGTCTTCGTCACGGTGGTGGACCCGGTGGGGGCGGTGTTCGGGGTGTCGGCGACGTTGACCGGGGTGCTCTGCCCGTTGGTGCTCAGCACCACGGTGGTCACGTTGAGCTCGGGCAGCTCGTACCCGGGGGGCGGCGCCGTCTCCTGCCAGTAGTAGGTGCCCAGCGGCAGGCCGCTCGCCGAGCAGACTTCCGACGCGGGGGTGACGCAGGCGGAGCCCACGGCGGTGTCGGGGTTGGCCCCGGAGGTCTGCAGACCGGGCACGCCGTTGGTCTCGTGCCACAGCTGGAAGGTCGCGCCCGCCAGCGGCTGCGAGGTCGCCGAGTCGATCTTCGTCACGCTGGTGGAGCCGGTCTCGACGACCGGGCTCCGGGTGTCCCGGACGGTGACCGGGACGTTCTGGCCGTTGGTGTCGAGGACCACGGTCGTCACCGCGGGCTGCGGCAGGTCGTAGCCGGGCGGAGCCGCCGTCTCCTGCCAGTAGTAGGTGCCCAGCGGCAGGTCGGCGGTGGTGCAGAGGCCGTTGCTCCCGGTGGTGCAGGGGGCGCCCACCTTGGTGTCCGGGGTGGTCCCCGAGGTCTGCAGGCCCGCGACGCCGTTGGTCTCACGCCACAGCTGGAAGACCGCGCCCGCCAGCGGCTGCGAGGTCACCGAGTCGACCTTCGTCACGCTGGTCGAGCCGGTGGGAGCCGGGGGGTTGCCGCAGTCCGGGAGGTCGCCGTTGAAGGGGTAGGCGTGGAACTCGGTCCCGGTCATGCCCGAACCGGAGTTGTGCAGCAGGGTGCCGGTGGTGAAGAACCGTCCGTTCAGGCCGGGCAGGTTCATCGTGGCGGTGCTGGCCGGGTTGCCGACCAGCACGCTGCCCTGGAACTGCCCCGATCCCGTGAGGGTGACGGTCGTCGCGGTGGGGAAGTTCCACAGCAGTCGCTCGCGCAGCTGGTTCCAGGGGTCGGTGTCCTGGAGGCTTCCGCTGTAGGTGTTGATGGTGCGGGCGCCGCCCACGAGGTTGACGAGCACGGTCGCGTTCGCGGGGATTCCGGCGAACGCGACGCCCTGGGTGGAGCCGCCGCGCCCGACGATGTCGAAGTCGACGTTGAAGACCTGGAGGGCGGAGGTGCCGTCACCGGTGAACAGGGTCTGGAACCCCTGGTTGACGGCGGTTCCGGTGGCGGGGCGGGGCGTGCCGACCCCGGCGTAGCAGGCGCTGGCCGTCTGCAGCTCGCCGCGCAGCGGCGTGTAGGCGGCCACGGCCCGCGGGTCCTGGACCTTGGTGCCGGTGATGGTGCCGGTGGTCGTGCCCGCGTAGCGGACGACGCCTCCCTCGGCCAGGAGCGACTGCCCCGGGGCCACGGTGACGTTGCCTCCGGCGGTGAGGAAGTCGGCCCCGTCCGGCGGGGGGACGCGCGAGCCGACGCCGACGATGCCGATGTTGTAGACGGAGCTGACTCCGGCGGCCTTGTTCATGCTGAAGGAGCCGAGGGTCACCACGTGCCCCTCGGCCTCGGCGGCCGAGCCGCTGACGTTGAAGTCGCCGCCGACGAAGATGTTCACGCCGGCGTCGCGCCCCGCGAAGGGCCCGTTGTTGACCGGCGGGAACGTCGCCGGGCAGTCCGCGCCCAGGCAGGGCCCGAGGCCTCCCGGGAGGCCTGCCGCGTAGGCGGCCGTCGGTGCGACGAGCGACATGCCGAAGGGGACGAGCGTCAGGGCCAGGGCGGATCCCATCACCCTGCCTAGTCTTCGTCCCCAGCCGACGGCGGTCGTCGGATGCTGACTGGGCTTCACGTCAGTCCTTTCATCACATGAACATAAAGACAACCCTCGGAGTGTTCTCCTCGAAGCCCCGAGCGGCGGCGACCCACCGGTGTTTTCGTCTGAACGCTGCGTCAGGTGCACCCGATCGGACGCGCACCCAAGGACCCGCGGACCCGGCGGACCCACGGACACGGCAGGCCCGGCGCCGGTGCACCGGCAGGGTCTCCCGGCCCCGGATTGGGGTCCTCCGACCCTGATGCGCCGTCAGCACTGACCCCATCCTGGACGCGTCGAGGCCCACCCGCCGCCTCGCCCGAACGACACCACGAGTCCCCGGAGGACCCGCATGTTCTGCTTCCAGTGCGAACAGACCGACCGCACCGGCACCACCCCCGGCTGCGCCGGTCCGATCGGCAACTGCGGCAAGGATTCCCCCACTTCGGACCTCCAGGACCTGCTCATCCACGCGGTCAAGGGCATCTCCCAGTACGCCGCCAGGGCCCGCGCCCTCGGCGCCCCGGACGACGAGGCCGCCGCCTTCGTCCTGTACGCGGTCTTCACCACGCTCACCAACGTCAACTTCAACCCCACCCGCTTCGCCGCCCTGATCCAGCTGGCCGTCGGCGTCCGCACCCGGGCCAAGGAGCGCTACGAGCGGGCCGCGCGCGCCGCCGGCCAGGAGCCGCAGACGCTCACCGGGCCCGCCGCCTGGACCCCCGGGGCGGACCCGGCGACGCTGGTGGGCCAGGCCCCGGACGTCCGGGTGAACCTCGGACTCCCCCTCGTCGGGCCGGAGGTCGTCGGGCTCCGCTCGCTCCACCTCTACGCGCTCAAGGGCATCTGCGCCTACGCCCACCACGCCGACGTGCTCGGCCGCCGCAGCGCCGAGGTCCTCGGCGGCGTCGAGGACGCCCTCGCCTACCTGGCCGGCGAACCGACCGACCCCGCCGAACTGCTGGAGCGCGCCGTCGGCCTCGGCCGGCTGAACCTCGCCGCGATCGAACTGCTCGACGCCGCCAACACCGGCACCTACGGCCCCCAGCAGCCCACCACGGTGCGCACCACCCCCGTCGCCGGAAAGGCGATCCTGGTCAGCGGCCACGACCTGCGGGACCTGGAAGCCGTCCTGGTGCAGACCAGGGACCAGGGCATCAACGTCTACACCCACGGCGAGATGCTCCCCGCCCACGCCTACCCGCTGCTCAAGGCCCACCCGCACCTGGCCGGCAACTACGGCGGCGCCTGGCAGGACCAGCAGCAGGAGTTCGCCGCCTTCCCCGGCCCGATCCTGATGACCTCCAACTGCATCATCGAACCGCACGTCAGCTACCGCCGCCGGATCTACACCGCCGGACCGGTCGGCTGGCCCGGCGTCCGGCACCTCGCCGACCACGACTTCCGTCCGCTGATCCAGGCCGCCCACGCGCTGCCCGGATTCCCGGAGACCGCCGCCGAGGAGGAGGCCGTCACCGTCGGCTTCGGCCGGGACGCCGTGCTCGCGGTCGCCGACCAGGTGGTCCACGCCGTGCGGCAGGGCACCATCCGTCACTTCTTCCTGATCGGCGGCTGCGACGGCCCCACCCCCGGACGCGACTACTACACCGACTTCGCCCTCGGCGCGCCCCGGGACAGCGTGGTGCTCACCCTCGGCTGCGCCAAGTACCGCTTCAACCGGCACGACTTCGGCGAGATCGCGGGCCTCCCCCGGCTGCTGGACCTCGGCCAGTGCAACGACACCTACTCCGCCATCCGGATCGCCACCGCGCTGGCCGACGCCTTCGAGTGCGAGGTCGACGACCTGCCGCTCACCCTGGCCCTGTCCTGGACCGAGCAGAAGGCCGTCGCCGTACTGCTCACCCTGCTCGCCCTGGGCATCCGCAACATCCACCTCGGCCCCTCGCTGCCCGGCTTCCTGACCCCCGCCCTGGTCGACGAACTGGTGAAGCGGTTCGACCTGCGGGTGATCGGCGACCCGGCGGCCGACCTGGCCGCGGCCCTCGAACGGACGGCGTCATGAGCACCGCCGACCCGGCGGAGGCGACCGGCCCGCACCCCGTCACCCTCACCACCAGCGACGGCGGCCGGCTGGAGTTCGACTGCGCCCCCGGCCGCAGCGTCCTGGAGGCCGCGGCGGAGGCCGGCGCCGCCCTCCCGGCCTCCTGCCGCCGGGGCACCTGCGGCTCCTGCCACGCCTCCGTCACCGACGGCCCGTACGAACTCGGCCCGCACAGCGAGCAGGCCCTCCCCCCGGGCGAACGCGAACACGGCGAGGTGCTGCTCTGCCGCACCTTCCCGCGCGGACCGCTGACGGCCGCCCTGCCGTACGAGCAGTCCCGCATCCTGTACGGCGGCATCCCGGTCCGCGAAGCCACCCTCACCGCGGTGGAGCCGGTGACGCCGGACACCGTACGGCTGGAGCTGCGCCTCGACGACCCGGACTGCCAGTTCGACCCGGGCCGGTTCATGGAGCTCCAGGCTCCCGGCAACGAGGTCGGGCGCGCGTACTCCCTCGCCAACACCGGCAACTGGGAGGGACGCCTGGAGTTCTTCGTCCGGCTGCGGCACGGCGGGCACTTCTCCACGTACCTCGCCGAGCGGGCCCGCCCCGGCGACCGGCTCACGGTACGCGGCCCGCAGGGCGCCTTCGGCCTCCACGAGACCGGCCTGCGGCCACGCTGGTTCGTGGCCGGCGGCACCGGCCTCGCCCCGCTGCTGGCGATGGTCCGCCGGATGGCCGAATGGCAGGACCCGCAGCCCGCCCGACTCCTCCTCGGCGTCAACGAACCGCAGGACGTCTTCGGACTGAACGAACTGGCCGCCGTGGCCGCCGAGTTGCCCGGCTTCCGGTACGACATCTGCGTCCGGAAGCCGGGCCCCGACTGGTCCGGACCGACCGGCACCCCGGCCGACCTCCTGGCCGCCGCCCTCCCCGAACTCGGCACCACCACACCCGACCTGTACGTCTGCGGCCCGCCACCCCTGGTCGACGCCGTCCTGCACACCGCCGCACTCGCCGGCGTACCGTCCGACCAGATCCACCGGGAACGCTTCCTGGCCACCTGACCCCCGCCGCCCCCGCCCCTCACCCGCCCGGGCCGCCACCGACCTGATCGGCGGCGGCCCTCGACGTCCGTGCCGGCCCTGGTGGCGGTGAACGCAGGTCCGCCGTGGGGTGGATCTGGAAGACTGCTGCCCGGCGCGAACCGGTGTCGGAGTCGGGGAGCCGGATGGGTAGGAGAGCCGCTGTGGAACCGGTCTTGATCGTTCTGATCGTTCTGGTGCTGTTCGTCCTGAGTGCCCTGGGGAAGGCGATCCGGATCGTTCCGGAGGCCAGCGCCGCCATCGTGGAGCGCTTCGGGCGCTACACCCGCACACTCGCCCCCGGCCTGCACTTCGTCGTCCCGTTCATCGACACCCTTCGGTTCCGGGTCGACCTGCGTGAACAGGTCATGGCGGTTCCGCAGCAGCAGGTGGTCACGCACGACAACCGGCGCGTCGACATCGACATCGCCGTCTCCTACCGGGTGTCCGATGCCAGGGCCGCCACCTACGACGTCACCAGCTACGTTCAGGCAATCGAGCAGCTCGCTGTCGCCACGCTGCGCGGCATGGTCGATGGCATGGACCTGGAGCGGGCCCTGACTTCCCGCGAGGAGATCATCACGGCCCTGCGCGGTGCGCTCGACCGGGACACGGCCCGCTGGGGTGTCCGGGTCCACCGCGTCGAGTGCAAGGTGGGCGCGCCGCCCGCCTCCCTCCAGGGCCCGACGGTGAAGCGGGTCGGCGCCGACCGGCACGGGGGTCCCGTCGTCCCGGCCGGCGAGAACGGAGGCGCGCGTGGCACACCGCGGTCGCCCGTACGGGCCGGACTCGCCCCCGGGCACCGTCCGCTCCGGCAGGATGATCCTCGCCGTATCGGCCGCTACCACCTGACGGCGGTGCTGGGCCAAGGCGGGATGGGCACGGTCTATCTCGGCCGGTCGCCCGGGCAGCGCCTGGTGGCGGTCAAGGTCATTCGGTCGGAGCTCACCGAGGATTCGACCTTCCGGAGGCGGTTCGCCCGCGAGATCGAAGCCGCGAGCCTCGTCGGCGGGTTCCACACCGCGTCAGTGGTCGACGCCGATCCCCACGGCGACCCGCCCTGGCTGGCCACCGAGTACATCCCCGGCCCGTCACTGCACGACGTTCTCAGGCAGCAGGGCGCCCTGCCCCCGAGGACCCTGCACACCCTCGCGGTCGGCGTTGCCGAAGCACTCGAACGCATCCATGCCTGCGGCATCATCCACCGCGACCTCAAACCCGGCAACATCATCGTCTCCGGCGCAGGACCCCGCATCATCGACTTCGGCATTGCCCGGGCCCTCGACAGCACCGGACTCACCAGTACCAACTATGTCGTCGGCACCCAGGGGTTCCTCGCCCCGGAACAGCTCATCGGCGGACCGATCACGCATGCCGTGGATCTCTACGCCTTCGGCATGGTGCTGTGCCATGCCGCCGGAGCCGCCCCGCTCCCGGACGGCGAAACCCTGGCATCCGCCCTCAGCCTGCTGCCCTCCCGGTTCGTCGACGTCATCACCCTGTGCCTCGACCACGATCCCCGGCGCCGGCCGACGGCCACCGACGTACTCGAACTGCTCTCCCGGAACCCGTCGACCGGCGACTGGTTGCCGCTCCCCGTACGCACGATGGTCGACCTGTACAACCCGGCGACCGGCTCGACACCCTGATCGCCGCGGCCGGGACATGGCTGCCACGGCATCTCCTCGCCGGCCCGACCAGCCCCAACATCCGGGCCTGGTCGGGCCGGTCGCCAGTCGGGGCGGCTTCGCCTGAAACCGCAGGACGCACGCGGTGTCCGCGAGGACGAACTGCCGCCGCGGTCCGAAGTGCGCTGGTGCGGCGGCGATCCGGCGCCGCTCCGCGCGGGCGGAGCGGACACCGGGGCGCCGCTCGCGACCCGGGCCAGGAGCGGGCCACCTCCACGGTCGCGGGGCCAGGGTTGGAACACGGTCGGCCGCGAAGTGGCCGACCTGCCGCACGTGCCGATGCCGGTCACGCCCGGAGAGGCGTGACCAGCATCGGCGTGTGGAGCGACCGGCTGCCCCCGTGTCACCCGATCTGGATGGCGGCGACCCTCGGCGGTCGGTTCGGGAAGGTGATGTCGGTCCAGCGTTCGATCCTCACGGAGTCACCGTTCACGTCGTAGTACGTCAGGTCGTTGTTGCCCGTGGAGATCCGGTCGACCCACCACCCGCCGAAGTCGGTCCTCCCCCCGTTCGCGTAGCAGTCGACGCTGTCACGGCCGTCGAGGTGCGACCAGATCTTCAGGAAGTCATTGCGGCCCCCGTCGCACTGGACGTGGTCGATGGCGAAGGCGTCGCCGCTCGGCAGGCCGACGGTGGCCGTGGCGGCTGCGGCGAACGCCATGGCCATGGAACAGATGGCCCTCTTGGTCTTCGAGATCACGGATTCTCCCTCGTACGAGGCCCGGGGCGCGGCCCGGCGCTGTCAGTGGCGTCATGTCATGACGGAACGGTGCTCGGCCGATTCGGTGAACGGCCGACCCGCGCACCGGTCCAGCTCCTCCCGGCCGTGCCTGTCGGTGACACGGCCGCATGACCCGGACCTCAACGTAGTGACCCCCGTCCCCCGTCCGGCCGCAACACTCCGAATGCGAACCGGCGGGCCGAGACATCACCCGATCGTGGCGCTCACGTGCGCACGAGGGGCCGGGAGGGGGCTGCTCCCCCTCGGAGGTGCTCGCCCGAGCGGGGAGGGTGTCGGTGCCGGGGGTGTCCCCGCCTTCCTGAACTCCGCCGGCACCGTGCGGTCGCAGGTGCTGCTCGGGGCGCGTGACACGGCCTCGGTCCGACCGCCCGGCGCGGGCCGGTCGGGAGGCGTCCCGGCGGGCGCGCGCCGTTCCGGGGCTCGTCGGGAGCAGGGCGGACCGGGCTACTCCGCCGTCCGGTCCGGCTCGGCGGCCGGGGCGTCGTACTCGGCGAGGGTCTCGCGGGTGAAGCCGAAGAAGTAGGTGGCCAGGAAGCCCGCGAGGTAGCCGGTGAGCAGTCCGCCGCCGTAGACGGCGGCGCCCGCGAGGAGTCCGTGCGGGCCGGCCAGCAGGGGGAAGAGGGCCCAGCCGGAGGGGCCGATGGCGGTGGAGCCCACCGTGCTGCCGAGTTGGCCGGCCACCCCGACGAAGGCGCCGCCGGCCGCGCCGCCGACGCAGGCGGTGATGAAGGGGCGCCCCAGCGGCAGGGTGACGCCGTAGACCAGGGGCTCGCCGACGCCGAGCAGGCCCGCCGGGAGGGCGGACCTGATGGTGGCCCGGATCGAGGCGTTGTGGCGCAGCCTCAGGTAGACGGCCACGGCGCAGCCGACCTGCCCGGCGCCGGCCATGGCGAGGATCGGCAGCAGGACGGTGGAGCCCTGCTGCTGGATCAGGGTGGTGTGGATCGGGATCAGCGCCTGGTGCAGGCCGAGCATGACCAGCGGCAGGAAGAGGCCGCCGAGCACGAGTCCGGCGAGCAGGCCGCCGTGGGCGAGCAGCCAGGTGGCGGCGCGGCCGATGGCGGTGGAGATCTCCCCGGCGACGAACATCAGGCCGAAGAGCGCGGCCAGCCCGCCGAGCAGCACGGTGACGGTGGGGGTGACCAGCACGTCCAGGGCGGCGGGCACCAGTCGGCGGGTCCAGCGTTCCAGGTGGACGGCCAGCAGTGCGGCGCCGAGCGCGCCCACCACGCCGCCCTGCCCGGGGGTGAGGTGGTGGCCGAAGGCCTCCACCCTGGTGACCCCCGCGTAGACGATCACGCTGGCCACGGCTCCGCCGAGCACGGGTGTGCCGCCGAACTCCTTCGCGGTGTTGTAGCCGACGAAGACGGCGATCAGGGACATGAACCCGGAGGAGACCGGGCCCAGGGCGGTGACCAGCGCCGGTGCCCAGCCGAGGTTGGCGAGGGCCCCGGCGAGACCGGCGACGATCCCGCATCCGATCAGGGCGGGGATCAGCGGGACGAAGATGTTCGCGATCCGGCGCAGCGCCAGCTTCACCGGGGTCGCGTTGCGTACCCGGGCCTGGGCCCGGATGCGCTCGCCGCGCCCGGCGAGGTCCTCGGCGGTGGGGGCGGCCGCCGGCCCGGCCGCCCCGTCCTGCGGGCCGGGGGGCTCCAGGAGCAGGCGCAGCCGCGCGGTGACCCCGGCGACGGCGGCGGGCCCGAGCACGATCTGGTAGGTGTCGTCCTCGACCGTGCCCAGGACCGCCGGCAGCGCCCGGAGCGCCTCGGTGTCGACCAGGGAGCGGTCCGCCAGGCCCAGCCGCAGCCGGGTCATGCAGTGGGCGACCGAGCGGATGTTGGCGGCGCCACCGACCAGCGGGAGGATCGCCTCGGCCACGGCGCGGTTCTTCTCGTCCGACATGCCGGGTGACGTACCCGGGTGCTCCCCCGGCTCAACCGCCTTGGTACGCGGCGGTTCTGGGCCCCGTGGCCGGAGCCGGTGCGCCGGCGGCGCCGTCCGTCCGGTCCGGGAGCGGGTCGTCGTCGGTTCCCGTGGTGCGCACCCGGTGCACGTACCGGTCGATGAGGTGGCGCAGCACGGTGGCGGTGGTGACGACGTCCGTCTCGGGGACGCCGTCCAGCGCGTCGGCGAGCCCGATGATGTTGGCCTGTTTCAGACGGTCCAGCACTTCCCGCCCACCAGGGGTGATGGCGACCTGGCGGGCCCGCCGGTCCTGCGTGTCATGGCTGCGTTCCACCAGTTGCTGGCCCTGGAGGCGGTCGATCTGGCGGGTGACGTGGGAGGGTTTGACCATCAGGCGGTCGGCCAGGTCGCTCACCCGGCTGGCCTCCGCGCGCTCGGCGAGCGCGCGCAGCAGGTAGACGTCCGAGCGGGCGGCGGTGATGCCGGCCTTGGCGGTGCGGCGCTCGTGCTCCTGTGACCGTGTCAGCAGGTAGGCCAGGGTGGCCAGGACGTCTTCCAGGCCGTCCAGGCCGTCCGGGCCCTGCGGCCCGCGGGCGGTGGTCCGGTCGTCTTCGGCGTCTTCTTCGTCCGACATGGGGGAACTGTAGCGAGACGGTGCGGGCGGCGGCCGGGGCGGGCAGCCGGCGCCGGATTTCGGACAGATTCGGCCGTCACCCGATCCGCCCTTCCACCACCACGGAACGCGAGTTAGCGTGACTTTCAGTTAGTTGCTTTGGGCACGTAACTAGGTGCCCGCGGCTCGACTCCCGGAAGGGGATCCACCGATGGCCACCGCCGAGAAGACCCCCCGATTCACCCACCCCGCCGCCCGCGGCACCTGCCCGTTCGCCCCGCCGCCCGCCTACGACCAGGCCCGGCGGGAGGAGCCGGTCGGCCGCGTCACCCTGTGGGACGGCTCCACCAGCTGGCTGGTCACCCGCCACGAGGACGTCAAGGCGGTCCTCTCCGACGCCCGGTTCAGCTCCGACTCCACCCGGCCCGGCTACCCGTTCATCAGCGCGGGCGCCCGGCAGCTGAGCACCGGACGGCCGACCATCATCCGGATGGACGCCCCGGAGCACACCCACTTCCGCCGGATGCTGACCGGCGAGTTCATGATCAAGAAGGTCGAGGCGCTGCGCCCGGAGATCCAGCGGATCGCCGACGAGCTGCTGGACCGGATGACCGACGGACGCTCCGGCGCCGACCTCGTCCACGAGTTCGCCCTGCCGCTGCCGTCCCTGGTCATCTGCCTGCTGCTCGGCGTCCCCTACCAGGACCACGACTTCTTCCAGGAGTGCAGCCGCGTCCTGCTGCGCCGCGACTCCAGCGCCGAGGACGTCGCCGACGCCCAGGCCCAGCTGATCGACTACCTGGTCGGGCTCACCGAGACCAAGCGCACCCACCCCGACGACGGCATCCTCAGCCGCCTGGTGGAGCGCGGCGAGCTGAGCACCCAGCAGATCGGCGACATGGGCCGGCTGCTGCTGATCGCCGGACACGAGACCACGGCGAACATGACCGCGCTCTCCGTGCTCGCCCTTCTGCGCAACCCCGACCAGCTCGACCACCTGCGCGAACACCCCGAGGCCGTGCCCGGCGCGGTCGAGGAACTGCTGCGCTACCTGACCATCGTGCACTCCGGCGTGACCCGGGTCGCCACCGAGGACGTCGACCTGGACGGGGTGCGGATCGCGGCGGGCGAGGGCGTCATCTGCATGGTCAACACCGCCAACCGGGACGAGCGGGAGTTCCCCGGCGGCGACGAGCTCGACCTGACCCGCGACGCCCGCCGTCACCTGGCCTTCGGCTTCGGCATCCACCAGTGCCTGGGACAGCCGCTCGCCCGCCTGGAGTTGCAGATCGCGCTGGCCACCATCCTGCGCAGACTGCCCGAACTGCGCCTGGCCGTACCGTTCGAGGAGGTCCGCTTCCGCGGCGAGATGCTCATCTACGGCGTCCACGAGCTGCCCGTCGCCTGGTGACCCGGGCTCCCCCGCGAGCCGCCAGAACCACACCAACCCACGTGCCCCTAAGCGGAGTTCACCTCCCCGGGGCACCCCTCCGAAAGGAAGACCATGCTCGTCCGGATCGACCAGGAGAAGTGCTGCGGCGCCGGGCACTGCGTGCTCGCCGCCCCCGACGTCTTCGACCAGCGCGACGAGGACGGCATCGTCGTCCTGCTCGACGCCGAACCGCCCGCCGAACTCCACCGGGCCGTCCAGGACGCCGCCGCCGTCTGCCCGGCCGCGGCGATCCACCTGGAGCAGGTGTGACCGCACTGCGGGAGGTGGCCGTGGTCGGCGCCGGCGCGGCCGGGCTGCACGCCGCCGAGGCGCTGCGCAGGTCCGGCTACGACGGCCGGCTCACCCTGATCGGCGCCGAGCCGGAGCCGCCGTACGACCGGCCGCCGCTGTCCAAGCACCTGCTCGGCGGGCAGTGGCAGCCCGACCGCCTGGCCCTGCGCGGCCCCGAGGCGCTGGCCGAGCTCCGGCTCGACCTGCGCCTCGGGGTCCGGGCCGAACGCCTGGACCGCCGGGAGCGCACCGTGCGGCTCTCCGACGGTAGGCGGGTGCGCTGCGAGGCCGTCGTCGTGGCCACCGGCGTCCGCCCGCGCCGGCTGCCCGGCGCCGACGCACCGCGGCCCGGGGCGCACGTGCTGCGCACCCTCGCCGACGCCCTCGCCCTGCGCGAGGAACTGCGGCCGGGCACAAGGCTGTTGGTGGTCGGCGGCGGACTTCTCGGCGCCGAGGCGGCGGCCACCGCCGTCGGGCTCGGCGCCGAGGTGACCTGGCTGACCTCCACCGCCACGCCGCTCGCCGCCGTCCTGGGCACCGAGACGGCCGCGCTGCTGGCCGGCCTGCACCGCGAGCACGGGGTGCGGCTCCACCGGGGCGTGGCCACCGGGCTGCTCGAACGGCGCGGCCGGGCCGCCGGCGTCCGACTGGCTGACGGGACCGAACTGGCCGCCGACGCCGTGCTGATGGCCGTCGGCTCCGAGCCCGCCACCGAGTGGCTGGCCGGCAGCGGCGTCCCGCTGGACGACGGCGTGGTCTGCGACGCCTACTGCGCCGCCGGCCCCGGCGTCTGGGCGGCCGGGGACGCCGCCTCCTGGCCCGACCCGCGCACCGGCCGCCACCGGCGCCTCGAACAGCGCACCAACGCCACCGAGCAGGCCATGCACGCGGCCCGGAACCTGCTGGCCGGACCGGACGGCGCCCGGCAGGCCTACCGGCCGGTCCCGTACCTGTGGACCGACCAGTACGGACTGCGGGTGCAGGTGTTCGGCCGGCCCGGCGGCGCCGAACGGTTCGAGGTCGTCGACGGCAGCCTGGAGGAGCACCGCTTCGCCGCCGTCTGCGTCCGCGACGGCCTGGTCACCGGCGCGGTCGGGATCGCCTCCGCCAAGGCGCTGCGCGGGCTGCGCGCCCAGGTGGCGGCGCACGGCCCGTGGCCGCCCGAACCGGCCTGAGCCCCAGGCCGGCCTGAGCCCCGAGCCGGGCCGTCCCTGGGCACGGGGACGGTTCCGTCCTCGGGCACGGGCCCGGGTAGGGTCCGCCGGCCGCTGCCGCCCGCCAACCGGGCGAGGCGGCGGGCGGACCGGCATGGTGCGGGGCCCCGGAGCGACCGCGCCTGGAGACTGGTGGCCCGCATCCGGCCAGGGGAGCAAGCGCATGGACGACCGCAGCCGCCGAGCCGGCCCGGGGCCCGCTCCGACCCTCGCGGTGAGCCCCCGGGCCGGTGTCCTGGGCACCGCGCTGGCCGCCGTGCTCGCCTTCTCGCTCTCCTCCGGCTCGTGGCAGTGGTTCTCCACCTACCTCGGGCTGACCCTCCTCGCGGTGGTCCTCTCCTCCACCCGCCCGCCGACCCGTGCGACGGACGCGGGAGCCGGCTACGCCCGGAGCCTGGCCGCCTACGCGCTGGTCATCGGCCTGACCGCGGCCCTCGCCCTGGCCCCCGCGATGCAGCGCTGGTCCTGGCTGTTCCCGATGCCCGGCACCCGCCGCGACTGCCCCCACCTGGGCGACTACGCGCGGCTGCAGGCGCAGGCCGCCCTCGGCGACCTCGCCGCCGGGGACGGCGCCGCGCTCGCCACCGCCCAGGACGAGCAGGCCCGGCACGCCGTCGCCGACTGCCTGTCCGCCACCACCACGCTCTGGCTGCCGGTGTACGCGCTGGCCGCGGCCCTGCTGGCCGTACTCCTCGTCCTGCTGCTGGACCGGGTCCGCGGCCGGCGGCAGCCGTCCGGGACGGCGGCGGGCTGACGGGCGCGGCCGCGCGCGCCCACCTGCCTCCCGCCGTACCGCTCCCCCGCCGCTCCGCCGCCGACGGTCTACCGATCGAACAGCCGTCGGACTATCGTTAGTTGGCGGAAGCTATCGAATTCCCACTCCGACCCGCCGGCCGGCCCCGGCCCGGTCGGCCGGCAGGAGGCAGCGGTGGCGACACGACTCTCCGGCGGCGGCAGGACCGGGCGGCCGCGCCCGGCCCGTACCGCCGTGGAACCGGATCACCCCCGGTACAAGTGGGTGGCCCTGTCCAACACCACGCTCGGTACCCTGATCGCCACCATCAACGCGTCGATCGTGCTGATCTCGCTGCCCGCGATCTTCAACGGCATCGGTCTGGACCCGCTCCGGCCGGGCAACGTCAGCTACCTGCTGTGGATGCTGATGGGCTACATGCTGGTCACCGCCGTCCTGGTGGTCACCCTCGGCAGGCTGGGCGACATCCACGGCCGGGTGCGGATCTACAACGCCGGTTTCCTGATCTTCACCCTCACCTCGGTGGCGCTCTCCCTCGATCCGCTGCACGGCGGGGCGGGCGCGCTCTGGCTGATCGGCTGGCGGGTGGTGCAGGCGGTCGGCGGCTCCATGCTGATGGCCAACTCGGCCGCGATCATCACCGACGCCTTCCCGGCCGACCGGCGCGGCACCGCGCTCGGCGTCAACATCGTCGCGGGCATCGCCGGATCCTTCATCGGCCTGGTCCTCGGCGGGCTGCTGGCCGAGTGGAACTGGCGCTCGATCTTCTGGGTCAATGTGCCGATCGGCCTGCTCGGCACGGTCTGGGCCTACCGGTCGCTCCGCGACACCGGCGTACGCAGGCCCGCCCGGATCGACTGGTGGGGCAACGTCACCTTCGCCGTCGGCCTGACCGCCCTGCTCGCCGCCATCACCTACGGCATCCAGCCGTACGGCGGCCACACCATGGGCTGGACCAGCCCCTGGGTGCTGGCCGGACTGTTCGGCGGGGTGGCGCTGCTGGCCGTCTTCTGCCTGGTCGAGTCCCGGACCGCCGAGCCGATGTTCCCGCTCTCGCTCTTCCGCGACCCGGTCTTCACGGGCGGCAACGCGGCCACCCTGCTGGGCTCGATCGCCCGCGGCGGGCTGCAGTTCATGCTGATCATCTGGCTCCAGGGCATCTGGCTGCCGCTGCACGGCTACGACTACGCCGACACCCCGCTGTGGGCCGGCATCTACCTCGTCCCGCTGACCGTCGGCTTTCTGGCCGCCGGACCGATCGCCGGCTACCTGTCGGACCGCGCCGGGGCCCGGTTCTTCGCCGCCGGCGGGCTGGTGGTGATGGCGTTCTCCTTCGCCGGGCTGCTCCTGCTGCCCACCGACTTCGGCTACCCGTGGTTCGCCCTGCTGGTGTTCCTCAACGGCCTGGGCGGAGGACTGTTCGCCGCCCCCAACACCTCGCTGATCATGTCGAGCGTGCCGGCCGCGGCCCGCGGCGCCGCCTCCGGCATGCGGGCCACCTTCCAGAACGCCGGCATGGTGCTGTCCATCGGCGTCTTCTTCTCCCTGATGGTGGCCGGTCTGGCCGGTTCGCTGCCGCACACCCTCACCGCCGGACTGACCGCCCAGGGCGTGCCCGCCGCCGACGCCCGCACCATCGCCTCACTGCCGCCGGTGGGCACCCTGTTCGCGGCCTTCCTCGGCTACAACCCGATCCAGCAGCTCCTGGGCCCGCACGTGCTCGGCCAACTGCCGCCGGACAACGTCCGGACGCTGACCGGCCGGGAGTTCTTCCCGCAGCTGATCTCGGGGCCCTTCCACGACGGGCTGGTGGTGGTGTTCTGGCTGGCGATCGCGATGTCGCTGGTCGCCGCGGCCGCCTCGCTGGTCCGCGGTCGGCCCCGGCCCGCCGCCGTGGACGCCACCGGCTCCGGCGCCCGGTCCGCTTCCGCGGCGACTGCTTCCCCGGCTCCCGCCGGCGGGTCGACGGCCGCCGGGCCGCGAGCGGCGGCGGAACCACCGGCCACCGCCCCTCGGGCCCCGCGGACGCCGACCCGACCCGCCACCCCTCCGACGAAGGAGCACGGACCGTGAGCGCCGACGGTGACGGGCTCTCCGCCGAGTCCGTGGTCCGGCTCCGCCTGGCGATAGGCCGGCTCAACCGCCAGCTGGTCCGTGCCTCCGGGGACCAGGACCTCACCGCCGCCCAGCTCTCCGCCCTGGCCCGGGTGGAGCAGCACGGGCCGCTGCGGCTCGGCGAACTCGCCGCCCGCGAGGGCGTGGCGGTCCCGTCCATGGTCCGCACCGTCGCCCCGCTGGTCGCCGACGGCCTGGTCGCCAAGAGCCCCGACCCGCAGGACGGACGCTCCCAGCTGCTCGCCCCCACCCCGCTCGGGCTGGAGACCCTCGCCCGGATCCGCCGCGAGCGCACCGCCCTGCTGGCCCGGCGCAGCTCCCGGCTCACGCCCGAACAGTGCCGTGCGCTGGAGGCGGCCCTGCCGCTGCTGGAACTGCTCCTGGAGGAACCCGGCTGATCCACCGCCGTCGGCACGCCCCGGCCCGGGCAAGCACCCCCGGCCCGGCGGGTGGCAGGCTGGCGCGATGACTTCCGCTGTGCGGCGAACCCGTCGCCTACGAGCAGCTCCCGGAGCACATCAGGGCCGCCGTGGACGCACCGTCGGGTCACTCGGGCCAGGGCACCGAGGTCTCGACGCCGGTGGTGTAGTCGACGCCGGGGACGTCCCAGCCGTACAGCTGCCGGAACTGGTTGTAGAACCAGGCGGCGCCGTCCGGCTGGGCGGCCAGCGCGCCCGCCGGGTCGGCCCACAGCTCCCGCACCCGGTCCTGCACGGCGGGGTCGAGCTCCCAGCCGTCCAGGCGGATGCGGCCCTGCCCGTCCAGGGTGAGCTCCTTCGCGCCGGTCAGCTGCTCCCACAGGTCCACGGCCTGGTCGTCGGTGGTGCGCCAGCCGTCCTCGCCGAGGACGATGCGCAGCAGCGAGGTGTAGAGGGCGATGGAGGGGATGGCGGTGGACGCCTGGGTGACGGCCGCGCCGGCGACGACGGTGAACGCCCGGCCGCGGTCGGCGAGCAGTTCGGTCTGCAGCTGACGGGCGGTGGCCTCCAGGTGCTCCTTGGCGGCGCCGATCGTGCCCTGCCGGTAGACCGGCGCGGTGATCTCGGAGCCGACGTAGGACAGGGCCACGGTGGTGAAGCCGGGGCCGAGCAGGTCCTGGTCGGCCAGCGCCCGCACCCACAGCCGCCAGTCCTCGCCGCCCATCACCTTGACGGTCGCCGCCCGCTCGGCCTCGTCGGCCGGGGTGAGGCCGACGGTGCCGATCTGCGGGGCGCCGTCCTCGAAGAGCAGGGACGGCGAGGTGTACGGCGAGCCGAGGGGCTTGATCACCGAGTGGTGGACCTCGCCGGTGGCCGGGTCGGTGCGCCGGGGCGAGGCGAGCGAGTAGACGAGGTAGTCGACCGGGCCGTAGCGCTCGGCGAGGAGCTTGAGCACCTCGGCGCGGGTGGCGTCCGCGTAGGCGTCGGCGTTGACGAAGGTGAAGTCTCCCCCGCTCCGCTCGACCAGGGCCGAGGTCGCGGCGGTGCGGTACCAGCCGGCGGTGGCGGTGCGCCGCTCGGTGGCGGCGGCCTCGTAGCCGACGCCGATGCCGCGGATGCCCTGGCGGCGCAGCCCGGCGAGCAGCAGCGCCTGGCCGTATCCGGCGCTGGCACCGAGGACCAGGGCGACCGGGGCCCGGCCGGCCGGCGCCGCGGGCGCGATGCGCTGCCACTGGCGGTCGACGGTCGCCGCGCTGCCGGCCGGGTGGGAGTTGACGATCAGGTAGCCCCGCTGCTTGGGGGTGATCTGCTGGATGCTCACGTGCTGGCGCCCTCTCCGATCCGGAGATCGTGATCAAGGTGTCGGTCGTCCGGAGCCTATCCGCGCCGGGGGGCACCGCCTTTGCCATGCCGTCACGGAAGATGCGGCCTCCACTTGTCGGAGGTCGTCATTGCGGCGGTGTCCCGCTTCGGCTAGCAGCCTTCCGGGCGATCCTGCGTGGAGCCGGACGACCGGAGAAAATCGCGTGACCCCGCCCCGGGGCAGCGGCGACACTGACGCCATGACCGGTTCCGCCCTGCCTCGGCTGCTTCGACCGCGTGCCCTGGGGCCCGGAGATCTCGTGGTCATCGCATCGCTGTCCGGTCCGCTGCGGGCCGTTTACGAGCCCAACGTCGAGCGGACGGTGGTCGTGCTCGAACGGATGGGGTTCCGCGTGCGTCGGGCTCCGCTCCTCGAAGCGGGACGCCGCCGTTGGTGGAGCGCGGCCACGCCGGCGGAGATCGCCGGGGAGCTCAACGGTCTTCTGCGTGATCCCGAGGTGCGCGCGATCGTCGCGAGTGACGGCGGCCAGACGGCGCTCGGCTACCTCGACCTGATCGACGTCGAGGCGGTCAGGGCCGACCCCAAGCCGATCCTCGGCTACAGCGACATCTCGCTGCTGCATCTGGTGCTCCACGCGCGCACGGGGCTGGTCGGGTTCCACGCCGACATGGCCGTCCCGGGCTTCGGCGGACACTGGCAGTCCGCGTCCGTGGCGCGCCGAGCGGAACTCGAGAAGCTCTACTCCCGGTTGCTGACCGGCACCGAGGCGATCGGTGCGCTGCCCACGAGCCCGTCGTGGGAGTGCTGGCGTCCCGGTCGTGTCGAGGGGCGGCTGATCGGCGGGCTGATCAATCGCATCGTGCTGGCGCAGGCGACGCCGTTCGCGCTGCCCCTCGAACGGTTCGACGGTGCGGTGCTGTTCTGGGAGGAGATGGGCGGCCTGGCGTCGTACGTGTGGAGCTACCTGCAGGTGCTGCGACACAGCGGCATCCTCGATCGGATCGCCGGCATGGTCGTGGGCGTTCCGCGCGAGATCGGCGGACTCGAACCCGGCGCGTCCCCGACGCTGCGCGAGATCGTCCTCGACGTCCTCGGGGACCGTGACATCCCGGTCCTGGGCAACGTCGATTTCGGGCATGCCGGCCCGAATCTGCCGATGCCGGTCGGCATCCGTGTCGGCCTCGACGCGCAGCAGCGGACGCTGTCGCTGCTCGAACCGGCGGTAGCGCCGCACGCGACGCCGGGGCCGGTCGGCTGAGCACCGCGGCTCGGCGAGCCGGCCCCGGGCAGCACCCCCGGGGCCGGCTCACGCTCCGGTGGCGTCCTGGGGGCGGTTCAGCCGCCAGACCACGGCGGTCCCGCTGCCGGCCGGGGCGAGCGGCAGCGCGGCCGGCTCCCGCCGGAGTTCGGTGAAGCCCAGGCGGCGCGGGACGGCGGCGCTGGCGGTGTTGGCCCGGTCGTGCACGATCTCCAGGTGGTCCACCTCCGGCAGGGTGAACATCTCCTCGGCCAGGGCCGCCACCGCCCGGGTGGCGAGGCCCCGGCCGGTGGCGGCCGGGTGCAGCCAGTAGCCGACGCGCCGGCCGCCGGACTCGCCCGCGCGGACGGCCTGGCACATGCCGACCGGGGCGCCGTCCTCGGTGATCGCGTAGGTGTACACCTCGCCGCTCGCCCACCAGGTGTCGCACCGGGTGAGCAGGGCGCGGGTGTGCTCCTCATCGTGCCGGGCCACCCACGGCTCCCAGGGCCGCAAGTGCGCCAGGGACTCCTCGATCAGCGTGAAGGCCGCCGCGAAGTCCCGTTGTCCCTGCCAGCGCCGCAGCGCGAAGGACCCGCAGTCGACGACGTTCCTCGGTCGCACCATGCCGGCCATGATCCTTTCCCGCACGGTTCGCCGCAACCGCCCACCGTCAACTGCCGTGCGGTGCGCGCCCGGTGGGCGTCAGTGTCCGCCCCGGGGTTCCTCGCAGCCGCGGCCGTCCGGGTAGCCGCCGAACGCCTCCGCCCTGGTGGAGTCGGGGATCATCGTCCCGGTCAGGCACATCCCGGCGGCCTCGACGGTGAAGCCGACCGTGGTCCGCCCGATGCCCTGCACCCGCACCTTGTCCGCCGGGTAGCCGAGGCCGGTGAGCCGGAGGCGGGTGCTCTCCGGGGTGTAGTCGTTGGCCGTGCGCAGCGGTTCGAGCGCCTCCTTGACGCGCCGGACGGCCGCCAGTCCGTCGCAGCGGCTCCGGCCGCGCAACGGGAGGGGCGCCTTGAAGGCGTGGTTCTCGGCGTAGTGGTCGAGCGGCGGCGCGGGCGGGGCGGTGGGGCTCCCCGTACGGGTGGGTGTCGGGGTCGGGGTCGGGGTCTCGCCGGGGCAGGGGAAGTCGACCGGCCCGCCCTGGGCCGTGGTCGCGGCGGTGGTCGCGGCGGTGGTCGCGGCGGTCGTCGGCGTAGCGGCGCCGGTGTCCTGGGCGGTGTCCACGTGCTTCGTCCCGCACCCCGCCGCCAGCACGGCGAGTAGCGCCAGTGCCGGTATGCCGAGGCGGCCCCGCCGGGTCCTGATCGTCGTCATCCCGCGATCATGCCCCGGGCGGCCGACCCGCGCCACCTCCGCGGCCGCACCGGTCGAACCACCCGGCAGCACAGGCGTGTTGTGCGGATTCCGTGCCCGCCGGCCGCGCCGCGGCACACCGGACAGGCGCCGGGCAGGCGCCGGAAAGGGTCGCCGGCCCGCCCGGGCCCACCGCCACCGCCACCGCCACCGCCACCGCCACCGCCACCGCCACCGCCACCGGAGGCTCGTTCGATGCGGACGCCCGGGCACCCGATGCCCGTTCCGCCGTTGGAGTGTTCTGCCTCCGCCCGCCGCGACATCCGCGACGCTCGGCCGCCCCGTGCGCCGCGAGGCCCACTAGGTTCCTGCCGTGGACGAAACCAGGGCTTCGAACGGGCGCGAGCCGTCCGCCGGCGAGCGCGTCGTGACCCGCCTGGACGCACGGCTGCCGGTCACCGAGGCGGGCCGGGAGCTGCTGCGCAAGGTCTTCCCGGACCACTGGTCCTTCCTGCTCGGCGAACTCGCGCTGTACAGCTTCGTGGTGCTGCTGCTGACCGGCGTCTACCTGACGCTCTTCTTCCGACCGAGCATGAACGAGGTCGTCTACCGGGGCGCCTACCTGCCGCTCGACGGCGTACGGGTGTCCGAGGCGTACGCGTCCACCCTGCGGATCAGCTTCGAGGTGCGGGGCGGACTGATGATCCGTCAGATCCATCACTGGTCGGCGCTGCTGTTCGCCTCCGCGATCGGTGTGCACCTGCTGCGGGTGTTCTTCACCGGGGCGTTCCGCCGCCCGCGCGAGCTCAACTGGGTGATCGGGGTGACACTGTTCAACCTGGCGCTGTTGGAGGGGTTCTCCGGCTACTCGCTGCCGGACGACACCCTCTCCGGCACCGGCCTGCGGATCGCCGAGGGCGTCCTGCTGTCGGTGCCTCTGGTCGGCAGCTACCTCACCCTGTTCGCCTTCGGCGGCGAGTTCCCCGGCCACGAGGTCATCCCCCGGCTGTTCACCGTGCACGTCCTCCTGGTCCCGGGTCTGCTGCTGGCCCTGCTCGGGGCGCACCTGACGCTGGTGGTGGTGTTGAAGCACACCCACTGGGCCGCCCCCGGCCGCACCAACCGCAACGTGGTGGGGATGCCGTTCTTCCCCCAGTTCCTCACCCGCACGGTGGGCCTGATGTTCGCGGTGGGCGGCGTGATGGCGCTGTCGGCCTTCCTCGCCGAGGTCAACCCGATCTGGCGGTACGGCTCCTACCGCCCCGACGTGGTCGGCACGGGCGCGCAGCCGGACTGGTACATCGGCTTCATCGAGGGGGCGCTGCGCCTGATGCCGGCCACCGAGACCAGGCTGCTCGGGCACACCGTGTCGTGGAACGTGTTCCTGCCCGCTCTGGTGGTGCCCGGTCTGCTGTTCGCGGCGCTGTACGCCTACCCCTTCGTCGAACGGTGGCTCGACCCGGGGACCGGCGAGCACCACCTGTGCGACCGCCCGCGCAACCGGCCCACCCGCACCGCGCTGGGCACCGCCGGGATCACCGTCTACGCGGTGCTGCTGATCGCCGGCGGCAACGACGTCATCGCGTACGCCTTCGAGCTCTCCGTGAACGCGCTCACCGTGGTGCTGCGGACGGCCCTGGTGGTGCTGCCGCCGGTGGTCTTCGTGCTCACCCGGCGCCTCTGCCTGGCCCTGCAGGCCCGGGACCGCTCCCGGCTGCTGGACGGCGACGAGACCGGCCGGATCGACCAGTCGCACGACGGCGGCTTCTCCGGCCACCGCCGCCCGGTACCCGAGGCCGAGCGGTACGCGCTGCTGGCGCGCTCCGCGGCGGATCCGGTCACGGCCCTTCAGGGCGCGCCGCGGCACGAGCGGGTACGGGCCGCGGCGAGCTCCTGGTTCCACCGCGACCGGGTCGAACTCCCCTCCACCGAGCGGGAGTCGGAGCGGATGGCGGCCGTCCTCACCGCCCCGGCGCACCCCGCTCCCCCGGCCGTCCGGGCGCCCGCACCCGCCCCGGGCGGACCGCTCCGGCGGCTGCTGCGCCGGTTCAGCCCGCGTCGTGGTCGCGGTACTGGAAGATGAAGCCGGCGACGCCGAACGCGAGCACCAGGGCGCCGACGACGATCAGCCACCGGGCGAAGACCAGTCCCAGGGCGAAGACCGTCACACCGACCGCAGCGAGGACCGGAAAGCCGCTGCGGGCCGGGAAGAATCCCACCGGCCCGGCGGCCTCGGCGATCTCGGCCTCCTTGCGGTCCTGCGCCCGGCCGCCGCCCAGCCGCCGGTGCTGGACGAACCAGAACAGCGCGACCAGGCCGGACATCAGGAACGCCACCGCCAGGATCGCCTTGCCGGCCGGCTCCCGGGCCCAGAGGCCGTAGACCAGTCCGGTCACCGCGAAGAAGGCCGTCATGACGGCGAACAGCCATCCTTCCGCCTTCACCGCCCGCTCCCCCGCCCGCCTGAACGGCCCTGCGGCACACCGGCGTTGCCGCTCGACGACTTCTCCGTCGGCACCTCAGGATGGTGCAGGTCGAAGGCCGGCGACTCGGAGCGGATCCGGGGCAGCGCGTGGAAGTTGTGCGACGGCGGCGGGCAGGAGGTGGCCCACTCCAGCGACCGGCCCCAGCCCCACGGATCGTCCTCGGCGACCTTCTCGCCGTACCTGGTGGTCCGCCAGACGTTGTAGAAGAACGGCAGGTTGGAGATCCCGAGCAGGAACGAGCCGATCGAGGCGCAGACGTTCAGGGCCGTGAAGTCGTCCACCGCCAGGTAGCTCGCGTAGCGGCGCGGCATCCCCTGGGCGCCGAGCCAGTGCATCACCAGGAAGGTGGTCTGGAACCCCGTGAACAGGATCCAGAAGTGGACCTTGCCCAGCCGCTCGTCGAGCATCTTCCCGGTGAGCTTCGGCCACCAGAAGTAGAAGCCCGCGAAGGTGGCGAAGACGACCGTCCCGAACAGTACGTAGTGCAGGTGGGCCACCACGAAGTAGCTGTCGGTGACGTGGAAGTCGATCGGCGGCGCGGCCAGCAGCACCCCGCTCAGCCCGCCGAACAGGAAGGTCACCAGGAAGCCGATCGACCAGAGCATCGGGGTCTCGAAGGACAGCGAGCCGTTCCACATCGTGCCGACCCAGTTGAAGAACTTCACCCCGGTGGGCACCGCGATCAGGAAGGACATCATCGAGAAGAACGGCAGCAGCACCTGGCCGGTGGCGAACATGTGGTGGGCCCACACCGACATGGACAGCGCGGTGATGGCGATGGTCGCGCCGATCATGCCGTAGTAGCCGAACAGCGGCTTGCGGCTGAACACCGGGATGATCTCGCTGATGATGCCGAAGAACGGCACCGCGACGATGTACACCTCCGGGTGGCCGAAGAACCAGAACAGGTGCTGCCACAGCAGCGCCCCGCCGTTCGCCGCGTCGAAGGCGTGCGCGCCGAACTTGCGGTCCGCCTCCAGGCAGAGCAGTGCGGCGGTCAGCACCGGGAAGGCCAGCAGCACCATGACGGAGGTGAACAGCACGTTCCAGGTGAAGATCGGCATCCGGAACAGCGTCATGCCCGGCGCCCGCAGGCAGGTGATGGTGGTGATGAAGTTGACCGACCCGAGGATGGTGCCGAGGCCGGCCACCACCAGGCCGAGCGCCCACAGGTCCCCGCCCGCCCCGGGCGAGAACAGCGGCCCGTTCAGCGGCGCGTACGCGAACCAGCCGAACGAGGGCGCACCCCCGGTGGTGAGGAAGCCGCTCAGCACCATCAGCCCGCCCAGCAGGAAGGCCCAGTAGGTGAAGGCGTTCAGCCGGGGGAAGGCGACGTCCGGCGAGCCGATCTGCAGCGGCATGATCGCGTTGGCGAACCCGGCGAAGGTCGGGGTGGCGAACAGCAGCAGCATGATCGTGCCGTGCATGGTGAACAGCTGGTTGTACCGCTCGTTCGACAGCAGCCCGGTGTCCGGCCCCATCAGCTGGGCCCGCATCAGCAGCGCGAGCACGCCTCCTACCAGGAAGAAGCCGAAGGCCGTCGCCAGGTAGAGGTTCCCGATGACCTTGTGGTCCGTGGTGAACAGCCAGCGCAGCAGCGTGCTGCCCTGCCGGACCCGCGCCCGGGTGCGGTCCTGCGCCCGGGGCGGCGCGGTGGACGAAGCGCTCATGGAACCTCCGCAGCGGAGCCGGTGACGCCCCCGGTCGCGGCGCCGACCCCCTCCCCGGCCCGGCGGAGGGCCCGCCCTCGCACGCCATCGCCGACCCTAGCGGCGGCGGCCCCGGCCACCGGGGCGCCACGCGGTACGGCCCTTCGACCGGGCGCGGCGCCGTCCGGGGCTTCGGGCTCAGCGCTCCCGCAGGTCGGGGACCACCTCGCGCAGCCGCTCGGCGCCGAGCGCGCCCGCCCGCAGCAGGACCGGCACCTCGCCGGTGACGTCCACGATCGAGGAGGGCACGGCGGCCGCGGTCGGGCCCCCGTCGAGGTAGACGGCCACCGAGTCGCCGAGCATGCCCAGGGCGGCGTCGCAGTCCTGCGGCGAGTCGTGCCCGGTCAGGTTCGCGCTGGAGACGGCCAACGGCCCGGTGGCGTTGAGCAGTTCGATGGCGACCGGGTGCGCGGGCATCCGCACCGCGACCGTCCCGTTGGTCTCGCCGAGGTCCAGCTCGACCGACTCCAGGTGGCGGGCGACCACGGTCAGCCCGCCCGGCCAGAACTCCTTGACCAGCTGCCGGGCGCGCTCCGTCACCTCGACCAGCCCGTCCAGCGCCTCCGGGGAGCCGACCAGCACCGGCGAGGGCATGTTCCGGCCCCGGCCCTTGGCCCGCAGCAGGCGGTCGACCGCCTCCGGTGCGAAGGCGTCGGCGCCCACGCCGTACACGGTGTCCGTGGGCAGCACGACCAGCTCACCGCGGCGCACCGCGGCCACGGCCTCGCGCAGCCCGGCCGCGCGCTCGGACGGGTTCGAGCAGTCAAAACGACGAGTCATCAGGGGTCTCCACCAGCGGGCCGCCGGCCCGCACCGTTCCTCCGGCCCGGCCACCTCTCCGACCGGACACGTCCTGGTCAGCCTACCCGTCCCGGCCCCGCCGCCCGGCCGCGCCCGGGTCCGGCCGACGGCTCGGTCGCCTCCGCCGCTCGGGTGGCGCGGGGCGGTAGCGCCGTAGCGGGCCGTGGTCCCCGGGGGCGGGCCGTGGCGGGCGGACGTAGGTTGCGGACATGACCAGTGACGAGACCGTCCCGGGCGTGGGAGTGCGCCCGCTGGACGAGGTGTTCGCCGCGATCGACAAGGTCAACCGGCGCCCGCGGCCCTGGACCGGCTTCGAGCACGGCGTGCTCGGCGCCTACCGGTGGGCCGCCGGCGCCCAGGTCGCGGCCCCGGTCACCGCCGCGGCCACGGCCGCCGCGACGGCCGGCACCACCGGTCCGTGCCACGCCCAGCTGCTGGCCGAGTGCCAGGCCGCCGCCGTCCACCTCCACCGGGTCCGCGCCCAGGGGTCGGACCACAGCTACGTGCTCGGCGTCCACCGGGCCCTGGCCTGGCTCTGCGGACTGCACGAGGACCGCCCCTGAGCGGGGCGGTCCGGTGCGTCGGGCGGCCGGCGCACGGCACTGAGCAGGGGTCAGCCCGGGTCAGTAGTAGTGCCGGCGGCCGCCGACGGCGTGCCCGAGTGCCCCGGCGACCCACAGGACCAGACCGATCGCGACCAGCACGATGCCGATGGTCCACAGGATCGAGATGCCGGTGACGAAGCCGATGATGAGCAGGATGACACCGAGGACTATCACGAGGGTCTCCAAGGTTGACGGGTGGCGACGACGGGGGCGGCCTCGTCGGCCGGAACCGGCCTGGGCCTTCCCCGGGGAGCGGGCCGGTCCCGCCCGGCCCGGCTCCACACCCCACGCGTGTACCGCGCCGCCGCCCGGGCAAACAACCGGCCCGTCATTCCCTCTCAGCGCCGGTGGCGGCCGCGCCGGCGGCGGGGCGGCGCGGCCATCCGGGGCGCGGGCAGGAAGAGCCGGGCCAGCTCGCGGCCCAGGTTGACGCCGATGGCGAGGGCCATCGCCATCGCGCCGGCCCGCCCGATGCCGCTCAGCCCCACCTCGGGCTCGCCGCGCACGAAGGCGAGCATCCCGAAGTACAGCACCGAGCCGGGCAGCAGCGGCCCCAGCGCGGCGGTGATGTGCGGCAGCGCCGAGCTGCCCCGGCAGCGCGCCATGAGCTGGCCGGACAGTCCCACCAGCCCCGCCGCCAGGCCGGTGGCCAGGATCGGCTCGCCGCCCGCGTTCACCAGCACCCCGTACGTGGTCCAGCCGGCCGCGCTGTTCAGCAGAACCGCCGGCAGGGTGCCCGGCTCGGTGTTCAGCAGCACCGCGAACGCCAGGGTCAGGAGCACCGCGGCGGCGAGCTGCAACGGCGGGTTCACCGCGCCGGTCGGAACGTCCTGGGCGGCCAGGTCGGCGCCGTTGTTGACGCCGACGTAGAGCACCGTCATCACCCCGATCACCACCCCGGCCATCAGGTACAGCGCTTCGAGCAGCCGGGCGGCGGCGGTGAGGTAGAAACCCGCCAGGCCGTCCTGGGCCGCCGCCACCATGGGCCACCCCGGCAGCACCGCGTACAGCCCCCCGGTGATCACCACCGATCCGCGCAGGTGCAGCCCGTTGAACGACAGCAGGATGCCGATCACGGCGGCGGGCACCGCCGCCACCACGAACTGGTAGAAGGCCGGGAGGTCGTGGCGCGCCACCAGCGCCGAGAGCCGCTCGCCCGCCAGCGCGGCGACGACGGCGCTGGCGAACACCAGCCAGGCCCGGGCGTCGGCCCGGCCGCCGATCAGCAGGGTGGCGGCCCCGGCCATCCCCCCGCAGCAGAGCACGAACAGCCGGCCCGAGTAGCGGCGGCTGTGCCGGCGGGCCGCCACCAGCCGGCCGTGCGCCTCCCGGACGGCCATCCCGCCCACGGTGATCTCGATGACCAGCCGGAACACGGCCGCCAGCCGCGCGTAGTCGACCGCCGGGCGGCGGACCGAGCACTCGGCCGTCAGCGAGGGCTCCGACGGGCCGGGCTGGTACGAGATCGCCACCCGGGTGAAGGTGACCTGCGGGTCGCACGGCTGGAGCCGGTAGGCGTGCGCGACCGCGAGCATGGCCGCCTCGACGTCCTCCGCGGCCTCACCGCTGGCCAGCAGCAGCTCTCCGACCAGCAGCGCGAGCTCCAGCACCTGCGCCGGTTCGACACCCGCCGGCGGCTCCGCGCCGGCCTCCGGCCCGGGCTGCCGATCGGCCGTCGGGGTGCGCAGCAGCGGCAGCATCATGTCGGGCCATGGGGCCGCGGTGCCGTCGCCGTCCGGTCCGGACCGGGCGCTCGTCTCGCGCCGTCCGGGCGCGGGGGCCTGCGGCGGCACCCGTTCGGGCCGGGTGGGCCGCCCTTCCGGGCCGGCGGGCGCGCCGAGCTGCTCGTGTTCCGTCATCGCGACTCCCTGACCCCACCCCCTCCGTCAACAACGTGCAGCCGTTCAACTACCCGGAGTGACGCTGCGGCGAACGCGCCACACCCGGCACACCCGTACGGACCGGAGCACGACCCGCCGTACACGCCCCGTCGCCCCGCGCGTGCCGACCTCGGGGGCGGGGCCGACCGGCCGCCGGGCTCCCGGACGGGCCCGCACACCGCCCCGACCGGCGGATTCGCGGCGGCGTTCGCGGGTACACGCAGCGGCGCTACGACCCCGAGCGAGGAACGGGGGCTCCGGCCATGCCCCGAGGATCCAGCCCCGAGCGGGAGCGCCAGTACGAGCACATCAAGGACAGCGCGCTCGACCGGGGCGAGAGCGAGAAGCGGGCCGAGGAGATCGCCGCCCGGACGGTGAACAAGGAGCGCGCCAGGCACGGCGAGTCGAGGACCGCCAGCCGGAGTTCGACCCACGACATGTCCTCCGGCCGGCGCGGCGGACAGCGCTCGCACCGGGGCGCCCGGGGCCCGACCTACGACCAGCTGTACAACGAGGCCAGGCAGCGCGGCATCAAGGGCCGCTCCACGATGAACAAGAGCCGGCTGGCGCACGCGCTCGGCCGCTGAGCGGCATGCCACCCCAGGAGGTGCCCCGATGACCGTCCCGATGCCCCCGGATCCGGACACCCGGCCGACCCCCGGCCCCGACCCCGCGCCTCGGCCGGGCGAGCCCGATCCCGCGCCGCCGCCGATCCCGCCGTTCCCGCAGCCGGAGCCGCTCCCGGACCCCGACGCACCACCGCTTTCCCAGCCGCACGCCGGGCAGGACTGAGGCCGCGGCGCGGTAGCGCCGGTGCCGGTCGGGGCGGCAGTGGCGGGCGGTCAGAAGCGCGGGCGATCAGAAGCGCGGCGCCAGCAGGCCTTCCAGCTCGGCCTCGAAGAGCAGTGCGGGCCGGAAGCCCATGCCGGTGAAGTGCCCGGCGAGCTCCAGTGACAGCACGCCGTGCAGGCGGGTCCAGAAGGCCAGGAAGCGGTGCAGCACCTCGGGCGGGGCCGGCTGATCGCCCGCCCAGCCCCGATGGCCCAGCAGGTGGGTGGCGAACGGCGCCTGCGGCGTCTCCGGCCCGGCCGGGGCGAGCGCCGCACAGGCGTCGACCAGCGTCCGCATCACCTCGTCGGCGATGGCGGTGGTGTCCTCCGGTGCGCGGTAGCCGGGCACGGGGGCGCCGTAGATCAGGAAGTACCGCTGGGGGTCGGCCAGCGCCCACTCGCGCAGGACGTGGGCGAGCCCGGCCAGGTCGGCGCCCTCGGCGGCGGCCGCGCCGAGGGTGTCGGCGAGGCTCCGGTACGCGTCCCGGACGAGTTCGGTGATCAGCTCGTCGCGGCCGGCGAAGTAGCGGTAGAGCGCCGGGCCGCTCAGGCCCATCCGCTTGGCGATCGCGTTGACGGAGAGCGCCGAGGCGCCGGCCGTGGCGATCTGGTCCCAGGCGTGCGCCTTGATCTCCTCGCGCACCTGGGCCCGATAGCGCTCGCGCGGGGTGTCCGCGCCCGTCCCGGCCATGCTTCGCCCCGCTCCCCGAGTTGCCCGACTACATGTTCACGCTTTCGTTAGAAGGTATCACGGAACCTGTTGACCTCCCAGGACTCGGGGAGTTACAACTTCTAACGAAGGCGTGAGCATCTAGCTCGCGGCGACCGTCGTGCCGTTCCCGACGGCCGACCAGTGAATGGGGAGTTCCATGTCCGGCACCCGCACCACCCGCGTCCGCAGCACCCGCACCACCGGCATCCGCAGCGCCCTGCTGACCGTCCCGCTCGCCCTCGGCCTGCTCGGCGCCGTCGCAGCGCCGGCCGTCGCCGCGCCGGCCGGGGCCGCCACCGCCCACCGCCCCGGCTCCTCGCTCACCTGCCGCGGGGCGGGCGTCGACCCCGACGCCCGGGTCCGCTACCGGACCGGGACCGTGATCCACGCGCCGCTGCGGACCGTCTGGCGGCTCCAGACCGACGTGGAGCGCTGGCCCGACTGGCAGGCCCCGGTGCGGAGCGCCGAGCGCCTCGACGGCGGCCCGCTGCGCCCGGGTTCGGTGTTCCACTGGACCACCCCGCTGCCCCCGAACCCCGCCTCGACCGACCCCGTCCTGGAGATCACCTCCACCGTCCGGCAGCTGCGGCCCGGCTCCTGCATCCGCTGGACCGGCCCGGCGGTCGCGACCGGCCTGCGGATCGACGGCGTGCACGTGTGGAACTTCACCGAGGTGCCCGGCGGCGTCCTGGTGCGCACCGAGGAGACCCACACCGGCCCCCAGGTCGACGCCGACGTCCCCGCCGCCACCGACATCCTCCGCCAGGGCCTCGAAGGCTGGCTGCACGACCTGAAGACCGCCGCCGAGGCCGGCGCCGCCCGATAGCACCGCCGCGCCGGCGAACCGCCGGGCTTCCCCGCGCGGGATCGGGACCCGGAAGAGCCCGGCCGCGCACGGAAGTCCCCGGGCCGCGCATGGAAGCCCCCGACCGGGGCAGACGCCGCCCGGGGCGGACTTCGCCCCCGTCGACGAGAGGAGGAACCCGCTGTGGGTACCGAGAAGAAGCTGCACAACATGGCGGAGAAGGCGAGCGGCAAGGCCAAGGAAACCGCCGGGCGGGCCACCGGCGACCGCTCGACCGAGCTCAAGGGCAAGGCCGAGCAGGTGAAGAGCGACCTGAAGCAGGCCGCGGAGAAGGTCAAGGACGCGGGCAGGCATTGACCCGGCACCCGGCGGTCGCCCCGGGCGGCCACCGGGTGTCCGCCCATCCACCGCACCCCGCAGAGGAGTCGGATCCCGTGAACGACCAGCACGAACCCGTCCCCAGGGACTCCCCGGTCCCGGTCGAGACCCCCGAGTCCCGGATGGCCGGCGAAAGCGCGCCGCGGTCCGGGCACGAGCGGTCCGGGCACGAGGAGGAGAAGAGGCGTCGGCAGGGCGCCGAGTCCGAGACCACCGCGCCGGCCCACGACCCGGACCCGCACGAGCCGCCGGACTGAGCAACCGGGGTGCGCGGCCCGTACGGTGACCACCGGTCCGCCCGCTCCCGCTGCAGCGGCGGTCGTCCTCCGGTGGACCGAAGCCGGGCCGACCGACACCCGGCCGGACCGACGCCCGGCCAACGGGCTCCGGACGCCCGCTCAGGGGGCGAGCAGCCCCTGCCGGCCCGCGTACTCCCCGAGGCCGTCGGCCGTCGCGCCGGCCCAGCCGACGAAGCCGTCGGGCCGGACCAGGAAGACGCCGGTGCCGTACGCCGCGTAGGCCGGGATGCGGACCACCGGGGCGGTGACGGCGGGCAGCGGCGCGTCCGTGCCGACGGTGAGCAGCGTCCAGTGCGGCCCGCGGAAGGCGTCGAACAGCCGGACGCCGCCCCGCCGGCCGTCCGGGGCACGGTCACCGGCCCGCAGCGCGTCCGCCGGGAGGTTCCGGCGGGTCTCCACCGAGAGCGTGGACTCCCGGTAGCCGAGGCCGAGTTGCTGGGTCGCCCGGCCGCGGCGCTCCTCGCCGCGGTGGACCCGGGTGGACAGCTCCAGCATCGCCGCCGCGTTGCTGCGGCGCTCCTCCTGGTAGCTGTCGAGCAGTTCCTCCCCCGCTCGTCCGGCCAGCACCGCGGCCAGCTTCCAGCCCAGGTTGTAGGCGTCCTGGACGCTGGTGTTCAGGCCCTGCCCGCCGGCCGGCGAGTGGACGTGCCCGGCGTCGCCCGCGAGGAACACCCGGCCCGCGCGGAAGCGGTCCGCGAGTGCGGCGCGCGGGCGGAACTCGGAGATCCAGCGCAGTTCGGTGACCTGCGCGGCGGTCAGGTGGGAGCGGGCCGCGACCACCTCGCGCAGTCCGTCGAGGGTGAGGTCGACGGCCCTGCCCTCCGGGAACTGGGCGACCAGCTGGAAGTCCTCGGTGCCGCCGAGCGGGCAGATCGCCAGCAGCCCCTCGGCGGCCCGGAACACGTGCCAGTGCTCGCGGCCCAGGCCGTCGATCCGGACGTCCGCGACCAGCATCCGGTCCGGGTCGACGGTCTCGCCGGTCATCCCGATGCCGAGCAGCCGCCGCACCGTCGAGCGCCCGCCGTCCGCCGCGACGACGTACCGCGCCCGGACCGGGCCGCCGGCGGCGAACTCGGCGGTCACGCCCTCCTCGTCCTGCGTCAGGCCGACCAGCTCCCGGCCGAACGCGACCTCGCCGCCCAGCTCGCGCAGCCGCCCGTACAGCACCTGCTGGGTGCGCCACTGGGGCAGCATCAGCGCCTCGGTGTACGGCTCGGCCTCGGTGGGCTCGATCGGGTCGTACATCCGGTGCTCGCCCTGGGGTTCGCCGTCCTGCCAGATCAGGTTGGGCGGGTAGTGCCCCGCCACCGCGCGGACCCGGTCGAGCACGCCGAAGTCGTCGAACACCTCCAGGGTGCGCGGCTGGAGGCCCTTGCCGCGCGAGCCGGGGAAGAGTTCCGCGCCGCGCTCGACCACCAGCGCGGCGACGCCGTGCCGGGCGAGGTCCAGCGCCAGGGCGAGTCCGGTGGGCCCGGCACCGACGACCAGGACGTCCGTGTGCATGCCGCGAGAAGTCACGGCAACCTCCTTAACGTTGTTAAGTAGCCGTGCCGACAGCCTGCACTTAACGGCGTTAAACTGTCAACCGTGACCCCGCAGAGAACCCCCAAGCTCGACCGCGCCCAGGTCGTCGACACCGCGCTGAACCTGCTGAACGAGGCCGGCCTGGACGGCCTGACGCTGCGCGCCATCGCCACCCGGCTCGACGTCAAGGCACCCGCGCTGTACTGGCACTTCAAGGACAAGCAGGCGCTGCTCGACGAGATGGCGACCGAGATGATGCGCCGCATGACCGGCCGGGCGGGGGAAGGCCCGCCTGCGGGCGACTGGCGGGAGAGCTACCTGAGGACGATGCGCACCCTGCGCACCGAACTGCTGCGCTACCGCGACGGCGCGAAGGTCTACAGCGGCGCCCGGTTCACCGACACCAGCTACGCGGCCGGCCTGGACGCCTCGCTGCGCGTGCTGGTCGAGGCCGGCTTCACCCCGACGGCCGCCACCCGGGCCTGGCAGACCGCCTACAGCTTCACCATCGGCTACGTCATCGAGGAGCAGGCGATGGGCCCCAACCCCTTCGACGGCGCGGAGGGCTACGACGTGGACGCCCGCGCCGAACGCCTGGCCGCCCACCCCCTGGCCGCCGAGTCGGGCCGGGTGATGTTCCAGGACTTCGACGAGGGCTTCGAACAGGGCCTGGCGGCGATCCTCGCCGGGGTCGAGGCCACCCTGCTCGGCTGACGGCTCCGGCCCCGCCGTCACGCACCGGCGCCCGCCGCGCCGTACCGGGAGACGGCACCGCCGGGCCCGCACCGGGGCCCGGCGGTGTCCGTGCTTCGGAGGAGTTTCGACGTGGCGCGGTCGAGCGCGGTCGAACGCGGTCGAGTGCGATCGAACGCCGTCGAACGCGGTCGACCACCGTGGAGCGCGGTCAGGCGGTCATGAACTCGCCCGCCCGCAGCGCCCGCCGCACGATCCGAACATCCCCGACGTACCCGTGGAAGACCTTGTCCAGCACCCCCGCGTACGCGTACCCGCCCAGCATCCACGGCCGCCCCAGGGTGGTCAGCCCGACCGCGGGCGTCGCCGGGTTGCGCGCCACCTCGCAGCCGTCGACGTACATCCGGCTGAGCTTCCCGTCATTGACCACCGCGACGTGCCACCACCGGTCCAGCGGCAGCTGGTGGCCCCAACAGGTCGACGCCCCGGTCTGGTTGAGCGGGTAGACGCACCACTGGAGGGCCGGCGCCTCGGAGACGCTGAGCGTGGCGACCGGCTCGTCGGCGTCCGTCCCCGGCCCGCTCCTGCCCGCCTCACCGGCCGTCCCCCACCGGCTGAGCAGGGCGGACCAGCGACTCCGCGCGGAGTCCCAGTCGGCGGGCAGCTTGAAGAAGGCCTCGACGGTGAACCCGCGCTCGAAGGTCTCCCGGTTCAGCGGCGCGGTGGGCACGGTCTGCAGGTAGCCGCCGCGCACCGGCGAGCGGGTGCCCTTGAACAGCAGACTGCCGTGGCCGGGCTGGTCCGGGTGGTGCTCGGCGGACCAGCTGAGCGCGCCCTCGGGCGTGCCGGGGGCACCCTGCCAGAGCAGGTCGTTGCCCTGCCCGCTCAGGTCCTTGACGAACTGCTGCGGGGAGACGGCCGTGCCGTCCCCGCCGCCGCCGTCGAACCGCCAGTAGGCCACCGTGTCGCGCACCAGCAGCTCGCCCGCCCGGCGCGCCGGGCGCTGCGGGACGGGCGCGAAGCCGGCGAACCGGCGGTCGAAGTCGATCGCGAGCGAGAAGCGGTCCACGTCCGAGGTCAGCTCGACGTGCTGGGCCGCCAGCGCGTTGCGCTCCTCGGCCGCGATCTGCTGGATCCACGGCGAGAAGGTCGACACGTCGACGGTGTTGCGGTCGAGATCGAAGCGGTACGCCCGGATCATCGCCGCGCCGCCGTAGTAGCGGTCCTGGTAGTTGGTGATGTGGACGTGCACGTCGTGGCCGGCCTTGTTCTTCAGCACGGTGCGGCCGGGCGGCCAGTAGTGCCCGTTGACGGTCAGGAAGATCTGGTCGTTGCCGTCGACCAGCCGCTCCCAGAGCCGCTTCCCGTTGTCGGACAGCTCGGCGCGGCCGCTGTCGTCGGCGTACGCCAGGTCGTGGGTGGTCAGGATCACCGGGACCTTCGGGTTGGCCGCGATCACCCCGTTCGCCCAGGCGAAGCCCGCGTCGGAGAGCCGCCAGTCCAGCGAGAGCACCATCCAGTCGCGGCCGGCCGCCCGGAACACGTGGCAGGTGTTGTAACCGTCCGGGCTGGACCCGCGGTACCCGGCGGTGCGGGCGGCCCTGGCCTTGCTGAAGGTCTCCAGGTACGGGGTGCTGCCGCGCTGGTCGTCGGTCGAGGAACGGACGTCGTGGTTGCCGGCGAGCACCCCGTAGGCCGCGCCCGCGTCGTCCAGCAGGCCGAACACCTTGGTGACGGCGGCGAACTCGACGGCCAGGCCGTTCTCGGTGACGTCCCCGAGATGGGACAGGAAGACGATGTTGTCGTCCGTCCCGTCCTCCCGGTTGACCCCGCCGTCCAGCACGTAGCGGACCGAGGCCTCCAGCGGCGCCGGGTGGATCCGGTCCTGGTCGAACAGGTACTGGGTGTCCGGCATGACCACGACGGTGAACTGCCGGGCGTCCGGGTCCGGCTGCCAACGCCCCTTCCCCGCGGCCTTCTTCGGCTTCTTCCCGGCCCCGCCGGCCTGCTCGGCCCCACCGCCCTGCTCGGGCCCGGCCGCCTGCGCGGGCACCGCACCGAGCAGGCCGAGACCGGCGGTGCCGACCCCGGCGCCCACCAGACCGGCCCCGCGCAGGAATCGGCGCCGACTGGCCGCGGCCGTCCCCTCCCCGTCGAGGTCGGCGGTCCGCGGGCAGCCGCACTCGTGCTCGGTCGCCTGGATGTCGTGCATGTTCGCTCCCGGAAGTGGTGTGGGCCCCGACGGTAGGCACCGGGAGCAGTCGTGGATCATCGGCCGGGCCACGCCCCGTTGAACAGCGGCCGAATCCACCGGGCGCCGGCGCCGCGATGATCCCGCGCGGGCACCAGCGCGACCGCAGCCCGGCGCTCGGCCGGGCCCCGCAGCCCGCCGGCCCCGGGGCCGGGTGTCGCCCGAAGGCCGGGAGCGAAAACCTTTGCAGCACCCTTATTCACTCGGCGGTCCCGCTTGTGGGTGAGATCGTGCCGGACATGAACGAGACAGGACATACCGCGTCCGACGATTCCGACCTGTTGGCCAGGATGGAGCAGAACCTGGCCGAACACGCCTGCCACCTGCACCGCCGCACGAAGCACTCGACCGTCACCGAGACGGCCGATCTCGTGATCGCCGACAGCGGGCTCGACGACGACACCTTCAACATCGTGGCGGCCGCGCGTTTCACCGACGACACCGCTCGCGACCGGGTGACGGAGACGGTCCGCACACTGACCGCGACCGGCCGGCCCTTCTCCTGGTGGGTCGGCCCCGCCACCGCACCCCCGGACATCGCCGCGCTGTTGACCGACGTCGGCCTCAAGGCCTCCGAGACCGAGACCGGCATGTGGATGGATCTGCGCACCGCCCCGCCGGAGCCCCACGCCGACGGCCTGGAGATCCGTCCCGTGACGACTCCCGAACGACTCGCCGACTACGCGATGGTCCTGGCCGCGAACTGGGACCCGCCGGCCGCCACCGTCCGCCGCTTCTACGCCGATGCGACCGAGCGGGCCCTGGCCCCCGACTGCCCGGCGCGCTACCTCATCGGCTACGCGGACGGACGACCGGTCTGCTCGGCCGAGGTCTTTCTCTTCGCGGGTGTCGCCGGGATCTACAACATCGCGACCCTCGCCCCCGACCGCCGCCGCGGGTACGGCGGAGCCATCACCCTGGCCACCCTGCGCACGGCCCACGACGCGGGCTACCGCACCGCGGTCCTGCAGGCGTCATCGGACGGGGAACCGGTCTACCGCCGTCTCGGATTCCAGGCCTGCGGCCGGTTCACCGAGTACGCAGTCACCCCCTGAGACCTCCGGCCGGGCCGACGGCCGGCGGTCCGGCTGCGGCTCGACCAGCGCGGGTGGGCACCCGCCGACGTGTACCGGCGCCGGGCGCGGGTAGGCGCACCGACGGAACACCACCGATCGACTCCGTTCGGGGGTCGTCATGTCCGTACAACGCAGACCGAGCGTGCAGCACGGCGGCGGGGCCCGTCGCCGGAGCGGCGAGCGCCACGACTTCCCGCACACCTCGCAGGGCCCCGGCCGGACGACGCCGCAGCTGCGGCCCGAGGAATCGGTGCGCCGGGGCACCGAGCCGGTGACCGCCCGTTCGGACCTGGAGCTGCGGCGGCTGCTGTCCCGGGTCTTCCTGGTCCTGTTCGTCGGCGGGACGGTGGCCTTCGCCGTGCTGGCCGCGCTGGCCGGCCCGGGCCCCGCGCCCAACCGGGGGACCTACGCCTTCTTCGCCGCCCTGTGCGCCGGGTTCGCCGCCCTCGCCGGACTCGACCTGCTGGTGATCCGGCGCCGCCTGGCCGCCGGCCAGGGCCGCGACCGGACCGGTGCCCCGGGGCGCCCGGGCGCCGAGCGTCGGGGCTCCGACCGCCGGGAGTGAGCCGGTGCCCGCGCCGGGCCTGACCACCACCGGCCCACAACCATCCCACCGGGTCTGGCCCGGTGGCCGTTCGGCAGAGCCCGGGTTTGCATGGACTCACCGAGCCCCCAGCGATCCGGAGGTAGCGCCGTGTACGAGATGTGGGCCGAGCACGACCCGGCGGTCTCCCCGCCCGCCGTGGTGTGGCACGTGGTGGCGAAGGACGACGCGTCGTCCTCTCTCTGCGGGCGGTTCCTGGAGCCCTCCCAGCGCGTCGTCCCGGCAGCGGACGGTGCCGGTGCGGCCGGGCCGGACCGGTACTGCGACCCCTGCCTGGTCACCGTGCGCGAGGCCTTGGCCGCCACCACGCGGTGACCGTCCGTCGCGACGCCCGCCCGCGTCGCCTCCGCTCCTCCATCGCCTTCGTTGCGGCACGCATCGCCTTCGTTGCGGCACGCGTCCCGGCCGCGTGCTCAGGGCAGCGGCACCGCCATCAGGCACGGGTGCCGGCTGCCGGCTCCGGGAGAATCCAGGACAGTGGCCACCCCGCTGGCGATCTCCACCCGCAGGTCGCCGTCCGCACTCTCCCAGACCAGGCCGCCGTCGGGCCCCACGATCTGCGTCTCGTGCACGACGACCGAGCACAGTGGGGCGTGCCCGCCGATCGGGCCGGGGAGCGTCACCGCGTAACGGCGCGTGAGGCTTCTCATGTCTGCCTCCTTCTCCCCCCACCCTGCGTCATCGATTCTCCCCACATCCGACCGCTTGTACACGGAGGACCACTGTCCTCCCGAGGGAGACCAGTGCCGCTTCGCGCCTGCCCCGGCCCCGCGCGTTTACACCCGGCAGATCGCCCGTGGGAGTGAACGGCGCCGAACCGGACCGGCGGCCCGGGCCGCTGGGCAGCCGCCGTCCCCGGGTGCCGGCCCGCCGGACCCGCGCGGGGGCGCCGGCCCGGGGCCCGTCCCCGTCCGGGGAACACGTCCCCTCCGGCCTGCGGACGGCGGCCGGGTACACCTGGCGGCTGGCGCTGCTCGGACTCTTCGCCTACCTGGTCGTCGACGTCCTCGCCAGGCTCCAGCTGGTGGTCGTCGCCCTGTTCGTGGCCCTGGTCATCACCTCCGTGCTGCGCCCGCTGGTCGACCTGCTGGCCCGGCGCACGCCGCGCTCGCTCGCCGTCGTGATCGCCTTCCTCTGCACCCTCGTGCTCGTCGGCGGGGTGCTGGCGCTGGTCGGCACGACCGTCGCCGACGAGTGGACCCGGCTGGGCAACGAGCTGCGCGGCGGGCTCTCCCGGATCGACCGCTGGCTCACCGGCGCCCCCTTCCACCTGCGCCCCGGCACCGTCACCGACCTGCGGGCCAAGATCGGCGCGTTCGTCTCGGCCCACCGCTCCGCCCTGGTCAGCACCGCGCTCAGCGGCGCCGGCCGGATCGTCGAGCTGGTCACGGGGCTGGCGCTCGCGGTCTTCTGCTCGGTGTTCTTCCTGCACTCCGGCGACCGGATGTGGTCCTGGGCGCAGCGGCAGATGCCGGCCCGGAGCCGGTCGGCCTGGGACCGTGCCGGTCGTACCGCCTGGCGCACCTTCGCGGGCTACACCCGGGGCGTGCTGATCGTGGCGGCCTCCAACGCCGTGCTGGTGGGCATCGCGCTGGCGGTCCTGCGGGTGCCGCTGGTCATGCCGCTGATGCTGCTGGAGTTCGTGGCGACGCTCGTCCCGCTGATCGGCTCCCCGATCGCCCTGGCGATCGCCTCCGTGGTCGCGCTCGCCGCCCGCGGGCCGGTGATCGCCCTGCTGGTGCTCGCCCTGATCGTGGTCATCGGCCAGATCGAGGGCCACCTGCTGCATCCGCTGGTGCTCGGCTGGTCCGTCCGCATCCACCCGGTGGCCATCGCCGTGTCGGTGGCCGGCGGCACCGTGCTGGCGGGAATCCTGGGCGCGGTGGTGGCCGTGCCGGTGGTGTCGGTCGCCTGGGCGGTGCTCGGCGAGCTGCGCTCCCGCGGCGCACCCGGCGGCTAGGACGTGTCCGACCATTCGCGTCGGATCAGGGCGCGGCGTCGGCGCGGCGGGTGAGTGCCCGGTGCTCCGCAACGGGGCCGCCCCCACTCCCCGCCTGGCCCCGCCACTCCCCGCCCCCGACGGCCCGCCCCGGGACCGCGGCTGGTCCGCCCGGCCCTCGCGGTGGGGCCGTTGGGCCCTGGCCGCGCGGAACGGGGGCGGGAATCCTGGTCGCCGGTATTGCGCCGGCTGGGAGTGGAAGGGCCTGGGATGGGCGAGTTGGTCACGGTGAGGGCGTTCGAGGGGCTGACCTGCGAGGTCCTGGCCGAGGCGCGGGCCCGGGTGGGCGCCGCGGCGGCGGCTCCGGGAGTGGGGACGCTGGTGGAGGCCCTGCGGGTACGGCTCGCGGCCGTGGCCGGGGGCGTGCTGGCGCAGGTGAACGCCGAGGTGGACGGCCGGCGGATCCGCGTCCAGGAGGCCGCGGCCGGGCTCGGCGACTCGCTCGACCGGGTGAGCGACGCGCTGCGCGGCAGGATCAGGGCCGTCACCGGGGCCTGGGCGCCGCGCCCGTGGCCGGGCCACCGCGCCGCGGCCCCCACCGGGCCGGCCGGCGGCGAGCTCCGCGAGCTCCGGGTGGTCCGGCACAAGGAGCCCTCGCTGGTCTGGTGCTCGCCGGAGGCCGCTGCCCGGACCATGGACGCGATGGACTACGACATCCACCTGTTCACCGATCCGGCGACCGAGACCGACGCCGTGGTCTACCGGGTCGGACCGACCGGCTACCGCCTCGCCCGTACCGTCCCGGCCGGACCGGCGGGCCGCCGGACCTCGCCGATCACCCTCAGTCCGTACGGCGCGCCCCGGCTGACGCAGGCGCAGGCCGTCGACCGGCTGGCGGGCGCGGAGCTGCCGTTCCTGTTCTTCGCGCACCCGGTCACCGGTCGGGGCCGGGTGCTCTACCGTCGCTTCGACGGTCGGCTCGGCCTGATCGCCGGGCACGTCTGAGGGGCCCGGACCGGAGCCCGGGGGCCGCTCCTGCCGATCGGCCCGGAACCGGGGGGGGGGGGGGGGCA
>NZ_JBHVJT010000011.1:127862-129734 GCF_042798815.1 Kitasatospora sp. NPDC057738
CCCGCCCCTTCCGACCGGCCCGAACCCCCCCCCCCCCCCCGCCGGGCATCCTCTCGCCGGGCACACGGCGCGTGCCGAGGGTCGGTCGTCACATGTTGATCATGTGCCCGGCCAGGCCGTGGATGGCCTCCTTGACGGCCTCGCCCAGGGTCGGGTGGGCGTGCACGTTGCGGGCGACCTCGTGGACGGTCAGGTCCCACTGCTGGGCCAGCGTCAGCTCCGGCAGCAGCTCGGTGACCTCGGGGCCGATCAGGTGGGCACCGAGCAGCTCGCCGTGCGTGTTGTCGCTGATGACCTTGACGAAGCCGATCGGGTGGCCGAGGCCGTGCGCCTTGCCGTTGGCGGTGAACGGGAACTTGGCGACCTTGACGTCGTAACCCAGCTCGCGCGCCTGGGCCTCGGTGTACCCGAAGGAGGCGATCTGCGGCTGGCAGTAGGTGGCGCGCGGGATCATGACGAAGTCCACCTCCATGGTCTCCGCCCCGCCGATGGTCTCGGCGGCGATCACGGCCATCGTCTCGGCGGCGTGCGCGAGCATCAGCTTGGCGGTCACGTCGCCGATCGCGAAGATGTGCTCGACGCTGGTGCGGCCGCGGCCGTCCACCGCGATGGCGTTGCGGTCGGTGAGCTTGACCCCGGTGTTCTCCAGGCCGTAGCCGTTGACCCGCGGCGCGAAGCCGATCGCCTGGAGCACCTTGTCGGCCTCCAGCACCTGCTGCTGCCCGTCCTTGGTGACGGTGACCCGGACCTTGGCGTTCGGGTCGCTGTCGTCGATCGACTCGACCCGGGTGGAGGTCAGCACCTCGATGCCCAGCTTGCGGTACTGCTTGGCGAGTTCGGTGGAGACCTCGACGTCCTCCAGCGGCACCACGCGGTCCAGGAACTCGACGATGGTGACCTTCACGCCGTAGTTGTGGAGCACGTAGGCGAACTCGACGCCGATCGCGCCGGCGCCCGCGATGATGATGCTCTCCGGCAGCTGCTCGGTGAGGATCTGCTCCTCGTAGGTGACCACGCGGTCGCTCAGGCTGGTGCCGGGCAGCAGGCGGGTGGTGGCACCGGCGGCGATGACGCAGTTGTCGAAGGTGACGACCTCGAAGCCGCCGCCGCTCAGCGCGACCTGGAGGGTGTGCTCGTCGACGAAGGTGCCCCAGCCGTCGTACTCGGTGATGCCGTTCTTCTTCATCAGGTAGTGGACGCCCTTGACCCGGCCGTCGGCGACCGTGCGGCTGCGCCGGAAGGCCTCGCCGAAGTCGAAGGTCACCTGGCCCTCGACCTTGATGCCGAAGGTCTTGGCCTCCTTGGTGAAGATGTGGGCGAGCTCGGCGTTGCGCAGCAGGGCCTTGGAGGGGATGCAGCCGACGTTGAGGCAGACGCCGCCCCAGTACTTGGCCTCGATGACCGCGACCTTCAGGCCCAGCTGGGCCGAGCGGACGGCGGCGGTGTAGCCGCCGGGGCCCGCGCCGAGGACGACGACGTCGTAGTGCGTGCTCATGTTGCTGACTCCTCCGAGGATGTCACCGTGTCGTGATCTCGGTCCCATGGTGTCAGGACCGGACCCGGCGCACCCACCGGGTCTCGGCGGATGCGCTCCGCGCGGCACCGTACCGGTCCGTGGCCGGATTGTCAGTGTCCTGCGCTACGGTGACCGCACCCACGGCCACCAGGGGCGATGAGGCGGGGAGGTCCCGGATGGAGCAGTCTCGGACGGAGCGGTCGGGTACGGCGGTCGGGGGGGGCCGCCGGGCGGGGGGGGGCGCGGGGGCCCCCCCGGGGCGGGGGGGGTGGGGGCGGGGGGGGAACCAATCCTCGCCCGCCCCATCTACCTTTGCGAACACCCCCCCTTCCTTCCACAAGGCGGAGGGGGGGAGG
>NZ_JBHVJT010000011.1:129744-151364 GCF_042798815.1 Kitasatospora sp. NPDC057738
CCACCTACAACCGGGGGGGGGGGGGGGGGGGTGTCCGGGGGGGAGCGTTCGGGGGGGGGGGGGGGGGGGAGGGGGGGGGGGGGGTCCCGCGGCACGGGGGCGGCCGCGCCCCCACCCGGGCGTCAGGCCGCCACCCCGCCGGAGTGGGCGTCGCTCGTGCCGCTGATACCGGTCGCCGCGGCGCCGGGCGCCGCCTTGGCGGCCGGGCGCTGGGCCGGGACGGGCCGGTGGAGCGAGGAGAGGTCCCAGGCGTAGGTGCCGACGGCGTTCGCGATCACGTCGATGTTGACGTCGAAGACGCCCATGTCGATGTTGCCCAGGTTGTCGCAGGCCTTGTGGTAGCACCCGTCGTACGCGGCGCCGGCGGTGCCGCCGTAACGGGCCGCCTGCTCCGGGGACTTGACCTTCTCGGCGCCGGTGTCGGTGCCGCCGGCCGGGATGCCCGCGTCGATGAACGGACCGTAGTCGGAGCGGCCGTCGAAGAGGGTCGGGTCGTGCGGCAGGCCCCGGCCGTCCAGGTAGCCGTTGATGTCCCGTTCCAGCTGCGCCGAGCCCTCGGGGCCCGCGTCGCCGCCGGCGCTGCCCGAGCCGTTGTAGACGAACTGCGCGTAGTTGGGGGACGCGATCATGTCGAAGTTGAGGTAGAGGCCGATCTTCTTCTTCTCCGCGTCGGAGAGGGAGTTCACGTACGCCTCGGCGCCCTTGAGGCCGAACTCCTCGGCCGACCACCAGGCGAACCTGACCTTGTTCTTCACCGGGTGGACGCTGAGGTTCTTCGCGACCTCCAGGACGCCGGCCGTGCCGGAGCCGTTGTCGTTGATGCCCGGCCCCTCGGGGACGGAGTCGAGGTGCGCGCCGACCATCACGGTGTGGTCCGGGTCGCCGCCGCGGGTCTCGGCGATGACGTTCCAGGTCCTGCGCTGCTCCATGAAGGTCCGGATGTCCAGGGTCACCCGGACGGGCCCGGCGGCGGCCTGGGCGGCCAGGGCCTGGCCCGCGGCCTGGGTGATCCCGCCGGTCGGGATCCGCCCCGCCGTCGGCTCGCTGAGCGTCCCGTTCAGGGTGCCCTCGGTGTTGTTGTAGATGATCGCCCCGGTCGCGCCGACGGCGGCCGCGGCGGCCTGCTTCTCGGCGAAGGAGCATCCGCCGCGCCGGATCAGGGCGATCTTGCCGGTGAAGGCGCCCGACGGGTAGTCGGCGGGCGTGCAGCCGGTGGTGGCGCCGACCGGGGCGACCGCCAGGTCCGCGGTCAGGCCCGCCTCCGGGCCGCCCACCGAGTACGTCATGGCGATCACCGGCACCGATTCGGCCTTCGGGGAGACCACGTCGAGGCGCTCGGAGCGGGCCTCGAAGAAGGTGTACACGAACTCCTGCTTGGACACCTTGAGCCCGGCCCGGCGCGCCTGCTCGTAGACGTACTGCGCGGACTGGTCGTGCCCCTTCGAACCGGCCACCCGGGTACCGCCGTTGCGGTCCGCGATCAACTGGAGCGCGGCCAGCGTGGCCCGCGCGTCCCGGGCACTGCTCGCCTCGACCAGCCGGGAGGCCAGCTTGGCGCCCTTGCGCGCCGGGTCCGGGTCGGCCGAGGCGCTGCCGGCGCCGGCCAGCAGCAGCGGGGCGACCAGCGCGGCGACGGTCAGGGCGGCGCCCGCGCCACGCCGGGTGACCGCGGTTCGCGGGCGCCCTGTGGAGGTGGCGGGGTCCTCCGGGTCGGAGCGGTCGAGCGGGGAGGTGGGGCGACGGGTGCGCAGCATCAAGGGAGCTCCATCCGACGGGCCGTGAAGGTCATGAGGGTCATGATTTGACATGACCGGAATCCCGTTGCCAAGCCTTTACGCAGACCTTGCGAGATGCGGGTCGTGGCGTGCGCGGTGATATTGGAGGGGTGGGGGCGTCTCATCCAGGAGTGTGACCAGATGTCCATGATGGATAAGCTCAAGAACCTGCTGAAGGGCCACGAGGAGCAGGGCGACAAAGCCGTCGACAAGGCGGGCGACACCGTCGACCAGCGCACCGAGGGCAAGTACAGCGGTCAGGTGGACGCCGCCCAGGAGCAGCTCAAGAACCAGTTCCGCGACCAGCCGCCGCAGCAGTAGCGGCTGCTGCCTCCCGCGGGCCGCCCCACCCGGGGCCGTCCGGCCGGCTCGCCACCCCGGTCCGTGCGGCGCCCGGGTCAGGCCTCCCGGGGCTCCGCCGAGTCCGGCGGGCCGCCCCGGCTCTCCCCGTCGGCTTCACCGTCGGCGCCGCAGTTCTCGCAGGGCCCCGGCCCGGGCCGCTCGCGCAGCCGTCCGCACTCCGGGCACACCCGGTCCAGCCAGCAGGCCGGCTCGCCGCCTTCGTCCATGGGGTCGATTCTGCCCGGGGCGCTCCCGCGAACGCGAGTAGACACTGTCTACGACCACCTGGTAGACAGTGTCTTCATGACCGAACAGGAACAGGACCTACGGGCCCGACTGGTGGCCGCCGGCGTCGAGTTGGTGGCCGAGGGCGGCGTCCAGGCGCTCGGCCTGCGCGAGATCGCCCGCCGCGCCGGGGTCTCGCACGGCGCGCCCCGCCGCTACTTCCCCACCCACCGCGAGCTGCTCGCCGCCATCGCCCAGCAGGGCTTCGGCAGGCTCACCGACACCCTCGCGGGAGCCGACGCCCTCACCGCCACCACCGGCGCCGACGCCCGCACCCGCCTCGACGCGCTCGCCCGCGCCTACCTCGGCTTCGCGGCCGCCAACCCCGGCATGTTCGAGCTGATGTTCCGTCACGACCTGCTGGAGGGCAGCGGTGCCGAACTGCGCCGCACCACCCTGCCGCTCTTCCTGACCTTCGTCGGCCTGGTCTCCGAGGTGCACCCGCGCTCCGACGATCCGGCCGCCGCCACCGCCGCCCTCTGGTCCAACCTGCACGGCCTCGCCCAGCTGCGCACCTGGGGCAGCCTGCGGCTCATCACCGGCGACGATTCCATCGAGCCGCTGCTGCGCGCGACGCTGGACGCCCACCTCGGCCCGGCCGCGCGGTGAACCCGCGGCACCGCCGGGGGCTCGTCCTGGCCGCGAGCATCACCGGCGCCGTCCTGGTCGCCGTCGACGGCACCGCGCTGACCGTCGCCCGACCGGCCCTCCAGCACGACCTGCACGCCTCCGTCGCCGCCGTCCAGTGGGCCGGCACCGGCTACCTGGTCACCGTCGCCGCCCTGCTGGTCTTCGCCGGCCGCCTCGGCGACCGGTACGGGCACCGGCGGGTCTTCGCGCTCGGCGTGACCGGCTTCGCCGCCGCCTCGCTCGGGATCGCCGTGGCGCCCGGCATCGGCTGGGTCGTCGCCCTGCGCGTCCTGCAGGGCGCGGCCGGCGCGCTGCTGCAACCGGCCACCCTGGGCATGCTCCGGACCGCCTGGCCCGCCGACCGCCTGGCCGGTCCGATCGCCATCCGCACCGCCGCCATCGGGCTCGCGGCGGCGGCGGGGCCACTGGTCGGCGGGGCGCTGACCGCGCACCTCGGCTGGCGGTCGGTCTTCCTGCTGGGCCTGCTGCCCGCCGCGGCCGCCCTCCTGGCGGCGCTCGCGGTGCCCGCCGGGGCCGGATCGCCCAGCACCCGGTCCCCGGCCGCCGGGCGCGGCAGCAGGCACGGCAGCGAGCACGACGGCCAGCACGACAGCGGGCGCGGCAGCAGGCACGGCAGCGGGCTCGACCTGCCCGGCGCGGCCCTGCTCGCACTCGCGCTGGCCTTCCTGGTGGAGAGCCTGGTGACGCTGCCGGACACCGGCCGGCCGGCCGTCCCGCTGCTCTGCCTCGCCGCGGCCGGAGTCCTCGCCCTCCTCCTGGTCCGGCACGAACGCCGGACCCCCGACCCCCTGCTGCCGCCCGCGCTGCTCCGCTCCACGGCCGTCGCGCCGCCGCTCGTCGTCCTGCTCGCCGCCTCCGCCGCCCTCCAGGGCGCACTCTTCCCGGCCACCTACTACCTCCAGGACGTGCTCGGGCTCGACCCCCTGCAGAGCGCCCTGCGGGCGATGCCGCTCGCCGTGGCGATGATCCTCGCGGCGCCCGGCTCCGCCCGGCTGGCGAAGCGTCACGGCGAACGGGCGGTGGTGCTGCCGGGGATGGCAATGATCACCGCGGGGGCGCTGCTCACCGCGGGGCTCGGCACCGGTTCCGGGACGCTCGCGATCGGCGGCTGCTTCGCGCTGCTCGGCACCGGCTTCGGTGCGGTGATGGCCACCGCCACCACGATGGTGGTCCGGGGTGTGCCCGCCGCCCGGGCCGGGGTCGCGGGCGGCCTGCAGCAGACCGTCCTGAACACCGGCCCGGCCCTGGGCATCGCCCTGGCCACCACCACCGCCGGCCGCACGGACCCCGGCGCGGCGCTCGCGCCGTCCGCGCTGACCATGGCGGCGGTGGCCGGCGCGGGGACGCTGCTCGCCGCGCGGCTGCCCGGACGGGCGGCTGGACCGACGGCCGGTGGGGCCGCCGATCCGGCCGCCGGTCCGGCGTCGCGCGCGCGGCCGGAGGCCACCGGCCGGCGGTGAGCAACGCCCTTGCCGTCACACTCCGGACCGGTCCACCCTCCGGTTCGGTTCAGGCCCGGGTCCGGTTCGGGCCCAGGTTCGGTTCGGGCCCAGGTTCGGTTCAGACCCCGGTGACGCCGTCGACGCACTCCCGGAGCAGGTCGGCGTGGCCGTTGTGGCGGGCGTACTCCTCGATCAGGTGCACCAGGATCCAGCGCAGCGAGACGCTGTCCGCGCCGATCACCGCGGCGGCCTGCGGGGAGAGCGGGCCGGCCGCGTCCAGCGGCTGGTCCGCGGTCAGTTCCCGGCCCCGGTCGATCTCCCTCCTCCAGTCCACCAGCGCCTCGGCCATCCCGCGCACCGGGTCCAGCCCGTAGCCGTCGGCGTTGTCCACGCCGTACACCGGCGGGGCGTCCTGCCCGGCGAACACCCGTTGATACCAGTTGCGTTCGACCTCGGTGACATGCTGAACCAGCCCCAGCAGGGTCATCGTGGACGGCGGGACGGACGCCAGCCGCACCTGCCGGTCGTCGAGCCCGTCGACCTTGCGGACGAGCGTGGCCCGCTGGAAGTCCAACCAGCTCTCCAGCATTGCGCGTTCATCGGCGTGCGGGGGCGGGATCGGCCGCCCGTCCGGGGTGAGGGCCATGGCCCCCACTCTGGCACAGGCCCGCTGCGGCCCCGCACGGACTCCGCGACCGTGTCAGTGCGGCGAGCAACGCGAGCTGCACGGCCGCGCCCACCGCCGGCCCGAGCCACACCCCCGACACCCCCAGCGGCCCGGACAGGGCCGCCGAGGCGGTGAGTTGGGCCCCGAGACCGAGCAGGACGGAGACCACCAGCGGGCGCCCGGCGCCCGCCGCCTGGTGCACTCCGCCGACCGCCACCACCAGTGCGTACGGCAGCAGGTAGAGGGCCGCCGAGCGCAGGAAGCCGACGGACTGCGCGGCCACCGCCCGGTCCTCGGTGAAGAGCGCGGTCAGCGGCACGGCGAGGGTGACGGCAAGCACCGCCGCCACCCCACCGAGCAGCGCGGCGAGGCGTCCGGTGGCGCGGCGCAGGGTGTGCAGCGCGGCGCCCTCTCCCGCGCCGGTCAGCCGTGCCGCCTCGATCGCGGCGGCCTGGCGCAGCGCGTAGAAGGCCATGGTGACGACGAGCAGGACGCGGTAGCCGAGGCCGTAGCCGGCCACCGCGGCGACGCCGAAGCCCGCGACCAGGCCGAGTTGGGCGGTTCCGACGGCCATCCGGGCGGTGAAGTCCAGACCGAAGGGTGCGCCCGCGCGCAGGATCCGTACCGCCGCCGCGCCCGCTCCCCCGGTGCCGCCGGGATCCTGCGGCTGCGGCTCCGTGCGTCCCACCGGCGGCGGTTCCGCCTGCCGCCCCGGCTGCGGCTCCGTGCGTCCCACCGGCTGCCTCAGTCGCCGCACTCGCCGCACTCGCAGGGTGACGGCGAGGGCGATCGCCCGGGAGAGGACCAGGGCCAGGGCGGCGCCCGGCACGCCGAGGGCGGGCAGCGGCCCCGGGCCGAGGATCAGCAGGGGGTCTAGGAGGAGCAGCAGCGCGTTGGAGAGCAGGGCGAGCCGCATCGGGGTGCGGGTGTCGCCCGCGCCCTTGAACAGCTCGTCGGCGACGCGCTGGCCGACGAAGAGCGCGAAGGCCGGGAACGCGACGGCGAGGTAGCCGGCGGCCTGTTCGGCGGCTTCGCCGTCCAGGAAGGCGCCTGCCAGCCGGTCGCGCAGCAGGAAGCCGGGGACGGCGAGCGCCGCACTGACGGCGGCACAGAGCCGCCAGGCCGCGCGGGTGGTCCGGGCGGCTTCGGCGTGGTCGCCCGCTCCGAGGGCGTGGGAGAGCCTGACGCTGGTGCCGGAGGCGACCACCAGGACCAGGCCGAGCAGCAGGTTCTCGACGGTGCCGGCCAGGGTGACGGCGGCGACCGCGGCCCCGCCGAGACCGGCCACCCAGAGGGCCCCGATCACCGAGGCGATCACCCCGGAGAGCAGCTCCGCGTAGACGGGTACCGCCAATGCCGTGAGCCGGCGCAACTGGCCGCGCATGCCCTTCTCCCTTCCCCTGTGCTGCTCGTGCGTGACCGGGCCGCCCCCGGATCGCCCCGGCGCGGCCCTGGCCCGCCTCGGCTCCCCTCGATCGGCTGCGGCCCTCTCGACCTGCCTCGAATAGAGATACATCGTTTCGAGGCACATCGACAAGAGGTAACATGACGGCTCCACAGGGCGCACTCCGACCGAAGGGCTCCAGCCGTGTTGACGCTCGCGATCCTCGGCTTCCTGTACGACCAGCCGCTTCACGGCTACGAGCTCAAGTCCCGGATCACCGGACTGACCGGTCATGTCCGACCGGTGAGCGACGGCGCGCTCTACCCCGCCATCGCCCGGCTGGAGAAGGCCGGACTGCTGCACCGCCGCACCGAACCGGGCAGCGGCGCCGCACCGCGGCAGACGCTGGAGCTGACGGCGCGGGGGCGGGCCGAACTGCTGCGCCGACTGGCCGACCCGGAGCAGGCCGAGATCACCGACCAGATCCGCTTCTTCACCGTCACCACGTTCCTGCACCATCTCGCCGACCCGCCCCGGCAGGCCGCCGTGCTCCGCCGCCGACTGGCCTTCCTGGACGCTCCGAGCAGCTTCTTCTACGACGGGACGGGGCAGCCGGTGACCGCCGAGCGCGAGCCGAACCCCTTCCGGCGCGGGATGCTGCTCGTCGCCCGGGCCTCCACGGCGGCCGAGCGGGCCTGGCTGTCCGAGACCGTCGCGGAGCTGGATCGGGCGGCCGGGGCGGAGTCGTCGGAGGCCCCCGACGCACCGACGGAGCAGCAGTCCTCGGAACGCTAGGCCGACCAGGCGAATCCAGAGCAAAACCGAAGGCGCACGCCCCTGCCGAACGGCAGAGCGAAAATCCGAATTCAGGCTGTTCCGCACCTGGTTCCCCCCGGCCCCGGCGTCGCTATGATGATCCGCCTCACGTCCTCGGCGTCCCCCCTCCGCGGGCGTGATCCGCCACCGCGCCCCGCCGTCCCCCTGGAGGCCGCCGTGCCCGATTCCGAGACCGCGGTCGAGGCCGCAGTCCACTCCGCGCCGCTGAAGCGGGACGACATTCCCGGCTGGTTCTTCAGCCTCGACCGGGCCGCCTTCGGCCACCTGCTGTCCGCCCAGAGCGCGGCCGGCGTCACCGGCGACGTCCTGGAGCTCGGCAGCTACCTCGGCCGCAGCGCCGTCCTGCTCGGCGACCACCTGCGGCCGGGCGAGCGGCTGACGGTCTGCGACCTGTTCGACTCCGAGGCGGGCGACGCCGAGAACGCCGCCGAGATGAACATGTCCTACCGCAGGACCCTCACCCGCAGCGCCTTCGAGGCCAATTACCTCGCCTTCCACGGCGAACTGCCCGAGATAGTGCAGGCCCCGACCTCGGTGCTGGCCGACGGCCGCGTCCGGGCGCACAGCTGCCGCTTCGTCCACGTCGACGCCTCCCACCTCTACGAACACGTCGCCGGGGACATCGCCGTGGCCCGCGCCGCACTCGCCGAGAACGGCGTGGTCGCCCTGGACGACTACCGCTCCGAGCACACTCCGGGCGTCTCCGCCGCGGTCTGGGAGGCGGTCTTCACCGGCGGACTGCGGCCGGTCCTGCTCACCCCGATGAAGTTCTACGGCACCTGGGGAGACGCGGCGGCCGTCCGGGCGGTCCTGAAGGAGCGCGACTGGTGGGCCGAGGGGTACACCGTCGACGAGGACACCATCGCCGACACCAAGGTGCTGCGCCTCAACTACCAGGTCAAGGCCCCGGTCCAGCGCTCCACGCCGCGCCGGCTCGCCCTCGAACTCCTGCCCCCGGTCGCGACCAAGGCCACCCGCCGGATGCTCCGGACGCTGCGCGAACGCCGCGCCGTCCCCCCGGTCCCGAGCGCCTGAGCGCCCGACCCCTCGCCGGGGCCCGCCCCCACCGGGCGGGCCCCGGCCGCTTTCCACGCTTTCCAGGCCTCCGCTCTCTCCACCTCCTCCGCCTTCTCCGCCTTCTCCGCCTTCTCGACGGCCGTGACGTCACCCCGGCCGCCCTCCATCGTGCCGACGCGCCGGCTCGTTTGTCGGATCACCAGATTTGCAGGCTTTCCTATTGTCCGCCTGCATTCACTCTAACGAGGGAACCTCTCTTAAAGATTTGCCCACGGAACATTAAAGGGCGCATAGTGATGACACCTCAGTTCGGTCTGATGAACACCAAGTTCAGGCAAAGTCATCCCTAGCAAGGAGTAGGCCTTGTACTACGGAAACACGGCATCGGACAGCCCCGGACAGCGGCTTCGCGCGGAGATCGCGGGCCCGGGGACGACGCCCCTGATCGGCGTCCACGACATGTACTCGGCCTCCATCGCGGCCGAGCACTACGACGGCATGTTCGTCTCCGGCTTCGGCTTCGCGGCCTCCTACTACGGGCTGCCCGACATCGGTTTCATCGCCTGGCCCGACATGGTGGGATTCGTCGAGCGGCTGCGCGGGGCCTTCCCCCGGCACCACCTGCTGGTCGACATCGACGACGGGTACGTCGATCCGGAGGTGGCCTGCCACGTCGTGCGCAGGCTCGAACGGATCGGCGCGTCGGGCGTGATCCTGGAGGACCAGAAGCGGCCGCGCCGCTGCGGGCACGCGGACGGCAAGCTGGTGCTGCCGCTGGAGGAGTACCTGGAGAAGCTGGAGCTCGTCCTCGCCAACCGGACGGACCTGGTGGTGGTCGCCCGCACCGACGCCACCGAGGAGGACGACATCCTGCGCCGGGCCCGGGCGCTCGCCGCCACCGACGCCGACGTGGTGCTGGTGGACGGTGTGCGCAGCGAGGAGTGGATCCGCCGGATCCGCCAGGCGGTCGGCGACAAGCCCCTGCTGTTCAACCAGATCGCGGGCGGGAAGTCGCCCCGGCTGTCGCTCTCGGAGCTGTCGGAGCTGGGGGTGGACGTGGCCATCTACAGCACGCCGTGCCTGTTCGCCGCGCACCGGGCGATGGACGAGGCGCTGGCCGGGCTGAAGAGCGCCGACGGGCGGCTGCCGGCCCCGGCCGGGGGGCGCGAGCAGGTCGGCGTGCGGGAATCCACCGAGCTGCTGGAGCGGAACATCTCGCGCTCCAGCGGGCTGATGGCGGTGACGGCATGAGGACCGGGCTGCGCGGGGCCGCCCCGCCCTCGCCGGCCGCCGCCCTGCGGGCCACCGCGCTGGGGCTGGCCGGAGCCTGCGCCCTGCTCGCGGGAGCCGCCTCACCCGCGGCGGCCGGCGGCGGGCTGATCACGGTCGTGGACAACTCGAACGCCGACTCCTGGCTGGAGATCGACCGGACGGCCAACCTCCAGAACGGCAGCGGCTCGGCGGGGAGCGACCACGACGGCGCCGGCTCGCTGGTCGGCGGACTGCTCGGGCCCGGTTCCTCCTCCAGGCCCTCGGTCCGCCCGATGGCGGAAGGCGGCCCGTGACCGACCGTCCGGCGGGCCCGGAGCAGACCCCCAGGATCCGGGCGCGCACAGCCGGGGGGGACACGGCGCCAGCGCACCCCACCCCCGGGCACACACCAAAGCGCGCGGCCCGGGGGCGCCGGGACCAGGTGCCCGGGGAACGGACGCAGCCGCAACGCGCTGCCGGGCCCCGCTCCCGGCGGCTGCTGCCGCGCTGGCTGGACCCGTACATGGCGGCGCTGGCCGGCACCGTCGGACTGGCCGCGCTGTTCCCGGCCTCCGGCACCTCGGCGCGAGTCGCCGGGGTGGCCTGCGACCTCGCGGTGGCGCTGCTGTTCTTCCTCTACGGTGCCAGGCTCTCCACCCGTGAGACGCTGGCCGGGCTGCGGCACCTGCGGCTGCACGGGCTGGTACTGGCCGCCACCTTCGTCCTCTTCCCCCTGCTCGGCGTGGCCACCGCACTGCTCACGCCCGTCCCACTGACCGGGCAGTTGCACACCGGGGTGCTGTTCCTCTGTCTGGCGCCCTCCACGGTGCAGTCCTCGGTGGCGCTCACCGGCGCCGCCGGGGGCAACGTGCCGGCGGCGATCTGCGCGGGCACCTACTCCAGCCTGGCGGGGCTGGTGCTCACACCCCTGCTGGCGGCCTGGCTGCTGGGATCGCACACCGCGCTGTCCGCCGACGGACTGCTGCGGATCGGGCTGCAGCTGCTCGCACCGTTCCTGCTCGGGCAGTTGCTGCGGCCGTGGCTCGGCGGTCCGCTGTCCCGGCACAAACGGGTGCTCACCCCGGTGGATCGCGGCTCGATCCTGCTGGTCGTCTACACGGCGTTCAGCGCGGCGGTGTCCCAGGGCATCTGGGGCCTGGCCACCCCCCTCGCGCTGCTCGGGCTGCTCGCGGTGCTGCTCGCCCTGCTCGCCGCCGCCCTAGCGGCCACCGGGCTCGGCGCCCGGCTGCTGGGGCTCGACCGGTCGGCCACCATCGCGGCGGTGCTCTGCGGTTCGCAGAAGAGCCTGGCCAACGGCCTGCCGATGGCCACCGTCCTGTTCGGCGCGCAAGCCGGGCTGCTGGTGCTGCCGTTGATGCTCTACCACCAGCTCCAGCTGATCGTCGGCACCGTACTCGCCGGGCGCTGGTCACGGGCTCCCACGGCCGCCGCGCCCGGCCCGGTCCCGGCCGCGCTCACCGGTCCGGACGCTCCGCCAGCACCCGGCTGATCCCCCGGCGCAGCCTGGCCGAGGCCCCCGGGAGGCGGCCGAGCCGGTGCAGCCGTTCGGCCGGCAGCTCCGGCCTGCCGGCCAGCTCCAGGACGGCCGCGTACGGCCGGTCGCCCTCCCGCAGGCGGTCACCCACGAGATCGACCAGGGCCTCCAGGGCCTCGCCCATGAGGGCGGGGTGGGCCGCGAGCAGCTCAAGGAGGCGGTTGTCGTTCCACACCAGCTGCCGGCGCCCGGCCAGTGCGGCCAGCAGGTAGGTGGGGGCGGCCGGGTTGCGGGCGATCGCGTGCCAGACGAACGGGTACTCCCCGATCGCCAGTCGGCGCAGGACCTCGGGGTTCGAGGTCCGTTCGGCGAGCCGCCGGTAGTCGCCGCCGTCGTGCAGGTGCTTGAGGGCCTCCACGTCGTCCGTCGTGTCCGCCGTCACCGTCACGTCCGCCCCCTTGGCTGTCGTTCGCACAGGGGCGCGACCCTAGCAGGTCGGCGCCGGGTGACCAGCCTTCATTCCGCTTCGACGGGGGTGCTGAGGGCGGTGTCCGGGAGGGTGGGCAGCGGGCCTGCGGGCGGCAGCTCCCAGAGCGCCGGGTCGGGGGCGAACGGGCCGGCGCGGTCCAGGAGCTGGGCGAGGGCGAGGTCCCGCGCCCGGTCCATCCACCGATGGGTGGCCTCGTCGATGACGCCGAGGCGCCGGGCGTGGGCGTACTCGTCCTCGTCCTTCCAGCTGTACGTCGAGAGATCGGGGGTGATCACCAGGTCCAGGAAGAGGTCGAGGGTGTCGAGGCCGATGGCCGTCCGCCGGTACGGGCGCTCGAAGTTGACGTACCAGTACAGCGGCCGGCCGTCGGGCGTCAGGAAGCGGTGGACGCTGAACGGCGCTCCGGCGGTGAAGCGGCTGAGCACCACGGTGTCGCGCCAGGTCCAGTCGTCGAGTTCCCACCGGCCGGCGGCGAGGTCCTCGATGCAGTCCAGCCGCGCGGCGTCGTCCCCCGCGCGGGCGGCGGCGGTCCAGCCGGCCGGGGCCAGGGTCTCCGTCCCCGGGCGGGCGGTGAGGGTCAGGCTCGCGCCGTCGTCCGCGAGCACGGTGTACGGCATGGCCGACCAGACCCTGCCGTGGGCGACGTCCCGTCGCACGGCGGTGCCGCCCGGGGCGAAGACCGGGGAGAAGGCCGGGGCCGTCATCGGATGTAGTAGGCCCGGTTGTGGGCGGCGACCGGCGGGGACTGGTAGGTCCAGACCCCGGCCGCCGGGGCGTCGGCGATCAGGTGGGCGAGGTCGCGGGCCGACTCCTCCGCAGGGTTGCCGAGATCGAGCCGGACGCGGTCGGCGGTGCGGTCGTCCAGGACGTAGTAGCGGTAGGGCTGGTAGACGTTGAGCGGCCCGGCCAGCAGCTTGCCCTCGTCGTCGGTGCCGTAGCCGGTGATCGGCGTGTTGTTGACGGACTCGGGGGTGAGGCCGACCAGGTTCACGTCCAGGGCGAGGAGTTCCTCGTCGTGGCGGATCAGTCCGTCCTGCCCGAGGCCGGCCCGACGGCAGGAGACCGTCCAGCGTTCGCGCACGTCGGGCGCGTTGAGGGAGGGCAGGGTGGTCTCGAACCAGCCCGGGTGCTTGGGCTCGGCGTACAGCCGGCGCCCGGCGTCGATGGCGAGCGGGTTGTCGCAGAGGACGTGCAGCCGGGCGATGCCGAGCAGCTTGGTCTGGTCGTACCCCCGGGCGTACTGGCCGTAGTTGACCACCGGCATCCGCTCCTCGGCGAAGAGCGGGTGGGCGATCAGGTTGATCTCCAGCTCCTGGGTGATGCCGCCGCCGTTCGGATACTGGGCGAAGTAGAGCTGGTAGTTGAGCGAGACGCAGGCCCCGCCGTCGAAAGCGGCGACGTTCAGCCCCGGGTGGCGCTTGGCGAGCAGTTCGCGCGCCCGCGCGCGGTCGACCAGGTAGTCGACGCCGATGTTGTGCAGCGCACCGTAGTGGAAGGGCAGGTGGTACGGCTCCGGTACGGGCGGAAGCGGCAGGCCGGTCATGAGAACTCCGAGGACGGGAGAGACGGGGAAGACGGGGAAGACGGGGGAAACGGCGGGGGCGGTACGAGGGTTCAGGGTGCGGCCGGTGGTGCCACGGCCGCCGGGCGGTGCAGCTCCAGCAGGTCGTGGTGCATCCGCTCGGCGCTGCGCAGCGCGAGGGCGGCCATGGTGAGCGAGGGGTTGGAGGTGCCCAGGGAGGGCATCGAGCCGCAGCCGACGGCGTACAGGTTGGGGTGCTCCCAGCAGCGCTGCCAGTGGTCGACCACCGAGGTCGCGGGCGAGTCGCCCATGATGTGGGTGCCTCCGGCGTGGCCGGCGCCGCGGTAGCCGTGGACGCTTCCCCGGTGTTCGAGCCGTCCCGGCCATCCGGCCGCCGGATAGGCGGTGTGGTCCTCGGCGCCGAGCAGGGCGAACAGCTGGTCGGAGACGGCCCGGGCGGAGGTCATCCCCTCGCGGACGTACTCCGAGAGGTCGTAGCGGATGGCCGGGCCCGGCAGACCGAGCGGGTCGCGCCGGTCCGGGTCGAGGGTGACCCGGTTGGCGGGGTCTGCGGGCTGCTCCAGCTCGAACTGGAGCGAGAACTGACGGCCCAGCCGGTCGCCGAGGCGGTCGCGGAGCTCCTTGCCGCGCAGGCCCGCCGCGAGCAGCGCCGCCGCCTCGGCCTCCGGCGCGCCGCCCGCCCAGGACCAGCCCCAGTTGCCGATCTCGATCCGGAACGGCGCCCGGCGCTCCCGCCCGGGGCCGAAGCGGAACGCCTCCAGGCCGCTGGTGGAGCCGGGTCCGCGGTAGGGGCCGACCGGGCGGGGCATCAGCCCCCAGGTGAGCAGGGCCGGGTGGTCCATCAGGTTCCGGCCGACCTGGTCGCTGCGGTTGGCCAGGCCGGACAGGAGCAGCAGCCGGGCGTTCTCGATCGCGTGCGCGGCGAGGACGACCAGGTCCGCCTCCACCCGGTGGGCCGTCCCGCCCGCGAGGTACTCGACTCCTCCGGCCCGCCCGGTCTCCGGGTCGGCCAGCACCCGGCTGACGACGGCCTCCGTGCGCAGTTCGACCCCGGCCGCCCAGCGGGCCTGGGTGCGCAGCGGGGTGTACTTGGCGCCGGTGGGGCAGGCGGGGACGCAGCTGGCGCTGCCCGCGCAGAGGGGCCCGTCGGCGGATCCGGGCCTGGTCGGCACGCCGTTGCGGGCGTGCGGGGTGGCGGTGACGGCGAGCCGGGCGGAGCCGGGCGCGGCGGGGTCGCGGACGGTCCGTCCGTCGAGGGCGCGGGCCAGTTGCCGGTCGAGGTAGCTCGCCGGAACGGCTCGCATCGGGAAGTCGTAGCCGTCCGGGATGGGCAGTCCGACGGCGCGGCGCTGCTCCTCGGCGTCGGCGGCGACGCCGAGTTCCCGTTCGGCGTCGCGGTAGTGGGGTTCCAGGTCGTGGTAGCCGATCGGCCAGTTGCGGCCGTGGCCGAGGTCTCCGGTGCGGAAGTCCTCGGGGTGCATGCGCGGGGTGAGCCCGGTCCAGAGCAGTCCGGTGCCGCCGTTGGCGCGCAGGTAGCCGCTGACGTAGGGCAGCGGCCCGTCCTGGCGGAGGTGGCCGGTGGCGGTGAAGCCGCCGTCCGGGTTTCCGGCGAGGTCGGTGACGTCGGGTGACGGGGCTTCGGGGCTGTGCGGGTAGGGCGAGGTGGGCGGTCCGCCGCCGGCCGCGCGGTGGGCGGTGGCGGTCTCGGCGCCGGTGGGCGCGGCCCGTCCGGCTTCCAGGACGAGGACCCGCCAGCCCTGCGCACCGAGGCGGTGGGCGACGAGGGTCCCGGCGAAGCCCGCGCCGACCACGACGGCGTCCCAGCGGGCGCTCATCGGCGCTCACCGCCGTTGTCCGGTACCACGGCGCTTCGGGGGGCCTCGGCCCAGCTGCCGTGGCCGGGGGCGGCGGAGCCGGGCGGGACGGCGTGGAAGGTCCGCCAGACCAGTCCCTGGTCGTGGGCCCGGGCGGAGGAGGGTGCCTCGCCGGGCCAGGCGCCGACGTACCAGAGGTGGACCAGGGCGTGCTCGTCGCGCACCTGGTGGGCCAGCGTGGTGCGGTGGTGCTCGTCCGCCATGCCGGTGGAGCGCAGTTCGGGGACGTCGAATCCGGTCAGCTCGGCGCAGACGCGCAGGAACTCGTCCAGGTCGGCCAGGGCGTCGACGTACTGGTTCGCGACGGGGTCCCAGCACTCCGCCAGGTCGTAGTCGGCCGGGTGGTCGTCGGACACGGGCACGCGGGCACCCCCATGGTCGGCAACGGGTGGCCGAGGCATGACAGGCCGGACGGCGCAACGGTCCGTACGGCGCGACAGGCCCCACAACGCGGCAGGCCAGGGCGACCCGTCCACCGGACGACCCGGCCTGCCACCGCGATCATGCCGCGCCTCCTCACCACCGGAAACGCGTTGCACGAATCTGCCCGGACTTCGTCACCCCTTGTCCGGTCGGCCGCGCATCACGATCATCCGGCGTCCGCTTCCGGTCGGCCCAGCGCCCGCACGGCCGCCAGGACGTCCAGGCCGAGCTCCGGGTCGGCGTCCTCGGGCAGGCTGACGGACAGCCGGGTGACCAGACCCGCGTACCGGCGGTGGATCTCCCGGGCGACCTCCTCGACCGGGCCGCAGACCGCGAAGGCGTCGAACACCTCGTCGTCGATCAGCGCGGCCATCTCCGCCCAGCGGCCGCGCACCGAGTGGGTGTGCAGCTCCTCCTGGAGCCCCTCCCAGCCGTGCTGCGCCAGCACCGGACGGTAGGCCGGCGTGGAGGCGTAGAACGCGAGCCGCTCACGGGTGGCGGCCCGGTTGGCCGCCAGCTCCTCCTCGGTGCGGCCGGTGGCGGTGAGCACGCTGCCGACGATCTCGAACGGCCGCTCCGTCCATGCGGCGCCCTCCGCCTCGGCCCGGGCCCGCTCCTCGGTCAGGCCCGGCAGCACCTGCTCGGTCAGGTAGGCGGTGGAGGAGAACGGGTGGCTCAGGAAGCCGTCGGCCACCGCCCCGGCGGTCCGGGTCATCAGCGGCCCGACGCCCGCCAGCAGGATGCGCGGCACGCCGGACGGGACCGGGTCCGGGGAGAACACCGGCGTCATCACCGTGTGGGTGTAGAAATCGCCCCGGAAGCGCAGCCGTTCGCCGGTCTGCCAGCTGTGCCAGATCGCCCGCACCGCGTGCACGTACTCGCGCATCCGGGCGGCCGGACGGTCCCAGGGCATGCCGAAGCGCTTCTCGATGTGCGGCTTGACCTGCGAGCCCAGCCCGATGACGGCGCGTCCGCCGGAGGCCGCGTGCAGTCCCCAGGCCTGGTAGGCGAGGGTCATCGGGGTCCGGGCGAAGGCCACCGCGATGCCGGTGGCCAGCTCGATCGACTCGGTCCGGTCGGCCGCGCGGGCCAGCTGGAGGAACGGGTCGTACGCGGTCTCGGCCACCACCAGCCGGTCCATGCCCCGGCGTTCGGCCCGCTCGGCGGCGTCCAGGATGCCCGCCGGGTGCCCGGAGGCGGTGGCGTCGAGCCCGAGGGCGGCGGGTCGGGGGGCGGCGGGCCGGAGGGTGTCGGGTCGGTCCATGGGCTGGGCTCCTGGTCGCGGGCGGCTGCGGTACCCGGGTAGCCTGCCACGTCACCTGCCGGCGACGTCCCCGCCCACGTCTCCCGGCGCCGCGAACAGCCGGTCCAGGTGCCGGTCCACGGCCGTCAGCACGGCGTCGGGCCCGACCACGTCCAGTTCCAGCAGCGTGGCGAACCCGGTGAGCGCGAGCAGCAGGTCCGTCTCCACCTCCGGGTCGCGGTCGGGCGCCAGCTGCCCGTCGGCGACCGCCTGCCGGACCAGCTGCTCGACCGTCGCCCGCCCCTGGAGCAGGCCGCCGCGCGCCCGTGCGTGGACCTCCTCGTCGTGCAGCGCCTCCAGCACGTAGGCGGCGCTCATCCGGCTGGTCGCCCGCGCGTCGGCGTGCAGCGGCAGCTGCTCGACCAGCATCGCCCGCAGCACGTCGCGCGGATGCGGCCGCCCGCCGAGCGCTCCCATCGCCAGCCCGAGCCGCCGCGCGCTCTGCTCGCCGGCGAAGTCCATCGCGAAGGAGAGCATCTGAGCCCGGGAGCCGAAGTAGTGCTGGAGCTGCCCGAGCGAGATGCCGGCCTCCTGCGCGACCTCGCGCATCGTCAGGTGGGTGGCGCCGCGCCGTTCCACGACCCGCCACAGCGCGCGGGCGATCGTCTCCCGGCGTTCCCGGTGGTCAACCTGCTTCGGCATCGGCGGCGGCTCCTCGTCCTCGCTCCGCGCACTGCGGAGTCTTTTTCATACGCTTGACATAATACAGCTGACCTATAACGTGGGAAGCCTTCCGAGGGAGGAGCGCCCACATGCCGGAACAGCCCGTCATCCGCACCACCGAGGGACTCGTCCGCGGCCGCTGGGCACCGCGGCACCGCCAGGAACAGCGACAGGAGAAGCAGGCGCGGCCGGGGGGCCGGGAGCTCGCGGTCTTCCGCGGCATCCGCTACGCCCGACCGCCCGTCGGGGCCCTCCGCTTCGCCGCCCCCGTCGAGCCCGAGTCCTGGGACGGCGTCCGCGAGGCCACCGCCTTCGGACCCGTCGTCCCGCAGTCCGGGCCGATGCCCGCCAGGACCTCCGGAGCGTCCGGAGCGTCCGAGGACACCGACTGGCTGACACTCGACGTCTGCACGCCCGATCCGGGCGCGGCCGGACTGCCGGTGCTGGTCTGGATCCACGGCGGCGGGTTCATCTCCGGGACCGCCGGCGACCCGCTGTACGACCCGACCGCCCTGGCCACCGCCGGGCTGGTCGTGGTGAGCATCAACTACCGGGTCGGCGCCGAGGGCTTCGCGCTGCTGGCGGGCGCCCCCGCCAACCGCGCCTTCCTGGACCAGATCGCCGCCCTGCACTGGGTTCGGCGCAACATCGCCCGCTTCGGCGGGGACCCGGCCCGGGTGACCGTCGCCGGGCAGTCCGCGGGCGCCGGCTCGGTCGCCGCCCTGCTCTCGACGAACCGGGCCCGCGGCCTCTTCCGGCGGGCCGTCGCCCACTCGGTGCCGGGCAACCACTGCACTCCCGCGCTGGCCGCCGAGGTCACCGCCGAACTCGCGAAGCTGCTCGGCACGGCCCCCACCGCCGCCGCGCTGGCCGGGGTGCACCCCTGGCGCCTGGCCTCGGCGGTCACCGACCTGGGCGCCGCGCTGCCGGCCCGCCTCGCGCGCTGGGGCCGGCTGGCGCACAGCGGCATCGCCACCGTCCCGGTGGTCGACGGCGAGATCCTGCCGGGCTCGCCCTGGTCGGCGCTCACCGCCGGCGTGGACCTGCTGGTCGGTCACACCCGGGACGAGTTCCGGCTGTTCAGCGTGCTCAGCGGCCGGCACGGCGGCTTCACCGAGGAGGAGGCCCGGCTGATGCTTGAGCTGTTCGCCCCGCCGCCGGGCGGCCCGGACGCCTACCGGGCCGCCCTCCCGGGGGCGACACCCTCCGAACTCCTGGAAACCGTCGGCTCCGACGCCCTGTTCCGGGTGCCGTCCGTCCGACTCGCCGAGGCCAACGCGGCCGCCGGCGGCACCTCGTACCTCTTCGAGCTCGCCCTGCCCGCGCCCGCTCTCGACGGCGCCTTCGGCGCCTGCCACGGCCTGGACGTGCCGCTCGCCTTCGGCAGCCTGGACAGCCCGCTGGCACGGCAGTCCCTCGGCGACCGGCCCCCGCCGGAGGCGGTCCGGGTCTCGGCGGAACTGCGGCGGGCCTGGGTCCGGTTCGCGACCACCGGCGACCCGGGGTGGCCCGCCTTCGAACCGGACGGGCAGCTCACCCGGGTCCTGGACGCCCGCTCGCGGACCGTCCGCTACCCGGAACAGGCCACACACCGGATCTGGGCGGGCCACCCCCTCACCGCCTACGACCTCCGCTGACGGCGGCACGGCACGACGGAGGCACGGCACGACGGGAGCCCGCCCGGCGGCGTCGGGCGCCGCACCGCGGCACCGCCGCACCGGGCCCCGCCCCAGCCCTACACCGGCCGTTACTTCGCCGACTCCGCCAGCAGCTTCAGCAGCCCGGCGGCCACCAGGGCCGAGGAGGCCGGGTTCTGGCCGGTCACCAGATTGCGGTCGACCACCGCGTGCGGCGCCCAGGGCTCGCCCTCCTCGAAGTCCACGCCCAGCGCGACCAGCCGGTCCTGGAGCAGCCACGGCGCCCGGTCGGCCAGCCCGGCCTGGGCCTCCTCGGCGTTGGTGAAGCCGGTCACCCGGTACCCGGCGAACGGCGAGCCGCCGTCCTCGGCCCGTGCCGCGAGCAGCGCGGCCGGGCCGTGGCAGACCACGCCCAGCGGGCGTCCCGAGGCGAGCGCCCGGGTGAGCAGCCGACCGGAGTCGGCGTCGACCGCCAGGTCCTCCATCGGGCCGTGGCCGCCGGGGTAGAACACGACGTCGTAGTCGGCCGGGTCGACCTCGGCCAGCACCAGCGGCTGCCGGAACTCGGCGATCTTCGCCAGTTCCTCGGCCAGCTCGGGGTCGGTCAGGCTGGCCCGGTCCGCGACCGGGACGACGCCGCCCGGGGTGGCGACCGCGACCCGGTGGCCCGCCCCGGTGAAGGCGCGGTACGGGACGACCGCCTCCTCCGCCCAGAAGCCGGTCGGATGCTCGGTGCCGTCGTTCAGCGTCCAGACCTTCGAGCCGGTCACGACGAACAGGATGTCGGCCATGGGGTGTGCCTCCAGGGGTGCCGCGGTCCTCGCCGCGACGGTCCGCCGCGGCGCTCACACCGTCGACGCTAGACGCGCCCTGCCTGCGGGAACCAATGGGCCACGCGATACCGGGCATCGGAATTCCGATACCTCACCCGGACCGTCGAACCCGCCGGCCGGCCATCGGAATCCCGTAGGCTCGCCGGCATGAGCGATCGGCCGACCACCGGCTCCGGCCCGCTGGACCTCAACCAGCTGCGGACCTTCCTCGCCGTGCACCGGGCGGGCTCCTTCACCGCGGCCGCGCATCTGCTGGGCCTGTCCCAGTCCACGGTGACCGCGCAGATCCGGGCGCTGGAGCAGCGGCTCGGCCGGGAACTGTTCGAGCGCCGGGCGCGCGGGGTCAGCCCGCTGCCGTACGCCGACGACCTCGCCACCCGGCTGGCCGGGCCGCTGGACCGGCTCGCGGGCCTCACCGACGGGCGCGGTGACGGCGTGCCGGAGCCGGTCCACCTCGCCGGGCCGGCCGAGTTCCTCGGCGCCGTCCTGCTGGCGGAGCTGGCCCCGCTCGTCGCGGAGGGCGTCCAGCTGCGGGTCACCAGCGGGCTGACCGACCCCCTGCTGGCGGAACTGCGGGCCGGACAGCACGACCTCGTGGTCGCCACCCGGCGGCCGCCCGGCCGGACGCTGCTCGCCGAACCGCTCACCGACGAGGAGTTCGTCCTGGTCGCGGCACCGCTCTGGGCCGAGCGGCTGGCCGGCCGGGAGCTGCCCGGCGCGCTGGCCGAGGTCCCGCTGCTCAGCTACGCCGAGGACCTGCCGATCGCCCGCCGCTACTGGCGGCACGTCTTCGACCGGCGGCTGCACGCCCGGGCCGCGGTCACCGTGCCGGACCTGCGGGCGGTGCTCGCGGCGGTGACCGCGGGCGCGGGCTGGAGCGTACTGCCCGGCTACCTGTGCCGGGCCGAACTCGCTTCCGGCGCCCTGCGGTTGCTCCACGAGCCGGCCGATCCGCCGATCAACACCGCGTACCTGGTCCGCCGCCCGGCCGGCTCGGCCAACCCGCACGTGGCCCTGGTCCGCGAGCACCTGCTGGCCGCGGCCCGCACCTGGGCGTGACCCGGCGGCCCGCCGCTCCAGCAGCAGGCGGACGGTGACCTGTGGGGAGACCATGGCCTCGCCGCGGGCGGCGGCGAGGGGCAGGGCCTCGATGCCGGGTTCGGCGTCGAGGACGTAGCGGAAGCCGGTACGGACCATGCGCTGGTCGTCGGCGAGCAGGACCCGGATGGTCAACCGGGGCCGAGCAGCACCAGCCGGGCCCGCTTCTCCCGGCCGTTGGACCGGGCCGCCTCAAGGCCGTCGCCCGGCCGCTGACCGCCGCCGCCTGCTGGCTGCCCGGCCCTGCGGGCCGGCGAACGGGGCCACGTCCCGGGCGTCCTGTGCGCCCTCGGTGCCGGTCTGGCGGTGGCCACGGCCGCCGAGTCGGTCCGCCGCTGGACCGCGCTGCCGGCCGTCCGGGGCCGCCACCCGTGGCTGCCTTCGTCGGACTGCCGCCCGCGTCTGGGGGGGTGTGGCGGGGGTCTCAACGGCGGCCGGTCGGTGGTGACCCGGTGTGACGGTGGTGGGCCCGTCAGCGATGCCGTCGGATCCCGGCCGGTGAGGGCGCTCACACGCGGATGCGATGAACGACGACGGCTAGCAGTGTCCGTTTTGCCCGTCCTGCGCCACGGGGTGGAAGGTGTTCGCGCAGGCGGGGAGGGGTCGGGGC